>JBKPNA010000294.1:0-7257 GCA_046765695.1 Actinomycetota bacterium
CCATCTCATCCAGGTCGAGCTGCTCCGGCCGGACCAGCTCCAGATCGTTGCTGTGGTCGAGCCAGCGAGCCTGTACGCCGATGCTGGTCAACACCTCGAGGATCCGGTTGACCTCCTCGATCCTGGCGATGCCGCGAAACACCGTCCGGCCCCGATTCAGCAGACTGGCGCACAGCAGTCCCACCGCGGCGTTCTTGGACGACCGGACCTCGATGGTCCCATTGAGATTGGCTCCGCCCTCGACCCGCAGGTGCAGCGGACCGTTGCCGCCGACCGAGATCAGCGTGGAGTCCAGAGCGCCGGCGATCCGGTTGACCATCTCGAGGCTGAGGTTCTGGTTGCCGGCCTCGATCCGGTGCACCGCGCTTTGACTGGTGCCCAGGACGTCGGCAAGCTGGGTCTGGGTCAGTCCGCGGTGCTTGCGGGCATCGCGGATCAACCCACCGATCTTGTCCAGGTACGTCTCGGTCACGCTCAGCACCATATCTCATATGTGAGATTTTCTGCGCAGGCGCTCCGCGGCCGGACAAGCCAGGGGTCCCTGGCCGCGACTCCGACCGCCCCCTAAGGTTGGGACATGAGCGCTGATTTCGACGTCGTCGTGCTTGGTGCCGGTCCGGGCGGCTACGTGGCTGCCGTTCGCTCGGCTCAGCTGGGTCTCAGGACAGGCATCATCGAGCTGAAGTACTGGGGCGGCGTCTGCAACAACGTCGGCTGCATTCCGACCAAGGCGTTGCTGCGTAACGCCGAGCTGGCGCACATCTTCAACCACCAAGCCGACGTGTTCGGTATCAGTGGGGACGTGACGTTCGACTTCGGGGCCGCGTGGAAGCGCAGCCGGTCCGCCGCGGACCGGATGGCCAAGGGCGTGCATTACCTGATGAGGAAGAACAAGGTCAGCGAGATCGACGGCTGGGCCACCTTCACCGACCCGCACACCTTCAGCGTCGAGCTGAACAAGGGGGGCACCCAGACGGTCACCTTCGACAATGTGATCATCTCCGCCGGCGCCACCACCAGGTTGCTGCCCGGCACCTCGCTGAGCGAGCGGGTGGTGACCTACGAAGAGCAGATCATGACCGACGCCGTGCCGGACTCGATGATCATCGCCGGCGCCGGGGCGATCGGCGTGGAGTTCGCGTACGTGCTGGCCAACTACGGCACCCAGGTGACCATCGTCGAGTTCCTGGATCGGATGGTTCCCCTCGAGGAGCCGGAGGTGTCGGCCGAGCTGACCAAGGCGTACAAGAAGCTCGGCATCACCGTGCTGGCGGGGACCAAGGTCGAGGCGATCGACGACTCAGGAGACAAGGTCAAGGTCACCGTGTCGCCGTCCAAGGGTGGCGAATCGCGAGTGCTGGAGGCGGACAAGGTTATGCAGGCCATCGGCTTCGCCCCGCGGACGGAGGGTTACGGCCTGGAGGCCAGCGGGGTCCAGCTGACCCAGCGTGGGGCCATCGAGATCGATGACTACATGCGGACCAACGTGCCGCACATCTACGCGATCGGCGACTGCACGGGCAAACTGCTGCTCGCCCACACTGCTGAGGCGCAGGGGGTGATCGCCGCCGAGACCATCGCCGGTGCGGAGACCATGCCGATCGACTACGACATGATCCCACGGGCGACTTACTGCCAGCCGCAGATCGGCTCGTTCGGCTACACCGAGGCTCAGGCTCGGGACAAGGGCTACGACGTCAAGACGGCCAAGTTCCCTTTCAGCGCCAACGGCAAGGCCCACGGGCTGGGGGAGCCGACCGGGTTCGTCAAGCTGGTCGCCGACGCCAAGTACGGCGAGATCCTCGGCGTGCACATGATCGGACCGGATGTGACCGAGCTGCTACCGGAGCTGACGCTGGCTCAGCTGTGGGACCTGACGGCGGAGGAGGTCGCGCGGAATGTGCATGCCCACCCGACTCTTTCCGAGGCGCTGAAGGAAGTGGCCCACGGCATCAGTGGCCACATGATCAACCTTTAGGTGTGCTAGGGAATCCCCGCTAGCTGGCGAGCGTCGGGAACCGCGCCCCGGCGTGCTGAGGAGAAGCGAGTCGACGCGCTTTTGTCGACGAGCGCCGACGAAGTAGCCGGTTCCAGCGCGGTGCGCGAGCCAGCTGCCCCAAACTAACTGTGCGTGACGTAGCCCTCGAGCTGGTCCCGCTCGAACTCGATCTGGGTGATGTGGGACTTCACCGCGTCGCCGATGCTCACGATGCCGCTCAGGTTGCCGTGCTCGTCGACGACCGGCAGGTGGCGGATTCGCTGCTCAGTCATGGTCTCCATCAGCGAATGCACCGAGTCCTTGGCAGTGCACGTCTCGACGTCGCTGGTCATGATGTCCGAGACCGGGCCCTCGAGGAACTCGGTGCCCTCAGTGAGCCGACGGACGATATCGCGCTCGGTGACGATGCCGGCGACGCGCCGACCGTCGGGGGAGAGGACCACAGCCCCGAGGTTGTACTCCTTGAGCAACTCGATGACCTCGAGCACTGTCGCGCTCGGTCGCGCGGTGATGACCGCGAAACCCTTGCGCCGAAGCAACTCGTAGATCCGCATGCCAAGTCCTCCTAGCCGAAGGTTATCGTCCGGCGCCCAGTGCCGGATAGATTCGGCTGGCAACAGATCAGCACCTAAAGTGGCTCGCTGTGTCCGTCCGTCTCCGCCTGCTGGCTTCGCTGAGCGCGCTGTTGCTCAGTCTCGGGTGCGGCCCGGTAGCCGATCCACTGGCGACACCATCTGCCCCGGTCTCTCAGTCGAGCGCGGCTGTGCCGACCACCACGACGCCGAGCCTCGAGCCGTCCACGCCCACACCGTCACCGACGCCGACGGCGACATCCACGGCGACACTCCAGCCGCGGGCCGCCACCCTGCCGCGCGGGGGTCGCACGGTGTTTCCGACCTACCGGCTGGTCGGATATGCCGGCTTGACGGGAGCCTCGACTCTGGGTCGGCTCGGCACCGGACCGCTGGACCAGCGGGTCCGCGAGCTGGAGCGGCGTGCCACGGCGTACGCGGCTGGCCGGAAGGTCCTGCCGGTGCTCGAAGTGATCACAACCATCGTGCAGGGCGGCCCTGGCCGCGATGGCAAGTACCGAGTGCGGATCAGCGACAAGCAGATCGAGGTCTATCTGAAGGCCGCCCGCAAGCACAAGGCCTTGTTGCTGCTCAACCTCCAGCCGGGCCGCTCGGAGTTCCTGATCGAGGCGAAGGCCTACGAACGGTGGCTGAAGGAGCCCGACGTCGGCGTGGCGCTGGACCCTGAGTGGGCGATGGACGCCGGCCAGCGGCCCGGTGGCGCATACGGCCACACCACCGGGGCCGAACTAGACCAGACGGCGGCCTATCTGTCGGAGCTGGTTGAGCAATACGACCTGCCCGAGAAGGTGATGGTGTACCACCAGGTCGCCAAGAGCGTGGTGCGGGCGGAGTCGGGGCTCAAGCGGCATCCCGGCGTAGTCCTGATCAAGTCGGTGGACGGGCTCGGCCCGCCCGGTCCCAAGGTGAACACCTACCGGATGGTCAACAAGACCACGCCGAAGTACGTGCACGCCGGCTTCAAGCTGTTCTTCACTGAGGACACTAAGGGTGGTAGCCACTTGATGACCCCACGCGAGGTCCTCGCTCTTCGGCCGCGGCCCGAATACGTGATGTACGAGTAGCCCGAGTCATCGTCGAGGTGCACTCAGGCAGAATGCAGGCATGTCGGATGCATCCATGTGGCTGACCGGGGATCGGGAAGCGGATCAGTTGCTTGCAACAGATGACAATGCGCTGCTGATCGGGATGATCCTGGATCAGCAGGTGCCGATGGAGAAGGCGTTCAGCGGTCCACTCGTGATCGCCCAGCGGATGGGCGGCACCTTGGACGTTGCCGCGATCGCGGCCAGCGACGAGGAGGAGTTCGTCGCCCTCTGCTCACGGCCGCCGGCGATCCACCGCTTTCCCGCCTCGATGGCCCGGCGGGTCCGCCAGTGCTGCCAGGTGCTGGTGGAGCGGTACGAGGGCCAGGCGGCGAATGTCTGGCGGGACGCACCGACCGGGGCGGCGGTGAAGGCGGCCCTCGCTTCGCTGCCAGGCTTCGGGCCCGACAAGGCGGCGATCTTCACCGCCGTGCTGGGTAAGCGGCGGGGAGTAACGCCGCCGGGCTGGCGGGCGGCCGCCGGGTACTACGGCGAGCCGGACACCTACCGCTCGGTGGCCGACATCGTCGACGCCGACTCGTTGCAGCGGGTGCGGGAGACCAAGCAACAGGTGAAGGCAGCCGCCAAGGCCGCCGCATCGTCATGACGAATGCCAAGACGGACATCGATCAGGTCCGGCGCAGTCGGAGCTATCACGTCCTCGTCGGTGTCGGCCTGGTCAGCTACGGCCTCGTGTACCTGACGCTCGCCTGGCTCACGCTGCAGATCGCCTTCGGCGGCCGCAGCGAAGACCCGTCGGCCGGCGGCGCGCTGAAAGAGCTCGCCTCCCAGCCACTCGGCGGTGTGCTGCTCTGGGTGATGGCCATCGGCCTGTTCACCCTGGTGATCTGGCAGACAGTCGAGGCCACCATCGGCCGCAAGGAGGCCAACCGGGACGGGCGTCCGCGCCGGCGGCTGGTCTCGGCCGGCCGGGCGATCGTCTATCTGGCGCTTGCCATCCTCACCGTGGGAGTCGTGACCGGCTCGAGCAGCGGGTCCGGCGGCGGCGAGGAGACCTTGTCCGCCCGGCTGATGGCTGTGCCGCTGGGCCGAATACTGGTCGGCGCCATCGGCGCCGGCGTGATCGCGGTCGGGATCTCCCAGATCGTCAAGGGTGTCAAGCAGAACTTCGCCGAGGATCTCGACCGCGGCGTCAGCCGGGCCGTACTAAGGCTCGGCACGGTCGGCTACTGCGCCAAGGGCACCGCGCTGAGCATCATCGGCGCGTTGTTCGGGTACGCCGCGGTGAGCTACGACGCGAAGAAGGCCGGCGGACTGGATGCTGCGGTGGACACCATCCGGGGCGCGCCGTTCGGCACCGTGCTGCTGGTGATCATGGCCGCCGGGCTCGCCTGCTTCGCGGTGTACTGCGTCCTCTGGGCCCGGTTCGCCCGCTACTGACCGGGCGCTGGCCCGGCGTCGAAGGCCTTGCGCAGCCTCGCAGGAGCCTTGATCCGCCAGGACTCCGTGATCAACTCACGGAGTTCATTGAGGTCGGCCGCGGCAAGATTCACCAAGATGGCGGGGTAGCCGTCGTAGTGCCCGGTGGTGTAGTACGCCTCGGCGTTGGCGGCCAGCAGCGCCTCCTTCTCGCCGAGGTCCGGGAGGAAGAGGACCAGTCCGCCCTCCGCCTCGGTACGGAGCCGGAGGAATCCCTTGCCTGCCACCTTGTAGCCAGGCGTCCCGTACCACTGTTCCTCGGTCACCTCGGGCAGCGCCAAGGCGATGTCGCGTACGTCGTCCTCGGTTGCCATCAGGTTTCCTGGTTTGCCGGCACGCGCTCACCATAGCTCCCGCCGTGGTGACCACCGTCCGCGCCAGCGCCGCCACTACGCCGAGGTGGCCGGCGGGTCGTACTTGGGCTGGTACAGCGTCATCTCGCCGGCCCCAGGCACCACCAGGCGGCTGGTAATGCCCCAGCCCTCGTCGGAGAAGCCGCCGACGAACTCAGCCCCCTTCGCCTTCAGCTCGGACACCGTCTGCTCCAGGTCGTCGCAGATCAGCGACACGTCGAAGTGCTGGTCGGTTGAGCCGGTCTGGCCTTCGTACTCCCAGGAGCTCGGGTGGGCGGCGAGCTCGCTGGGCCCGGTCTTGAAGATCAGCCATCCGCCGCCCGCATCGATCCCGGGAAAGCCGAGGACATCGCGGAAGAAGGCTCGCGCTGCGTCGGGATCGTCTGCATAGATCAAGGTGTGCACCGCAGTGATCATGACTGAGAATCGTATCGGCAGGGTTGCTCAACGTTGGGCGGCCTTGGCAACCACGATGGACTTGGTCAGCCAGTCCTGGTCTGGCACCGGCGCCGACTCCAGCTCCCACATCACGTTGACCATTTGGCGGACCAGCACCCAGTCGCGCACCCGGTCCTCACCGAGCTCTGCGGCATCGGCCACGGTGTACAGCCGGTCGAGGATTGCCGCACGGATCTTGTCGGCAGCCGCGATCTCCGACCACCGGTTCCACAGCAGCGGCGCCACCTCGAAGCACGGATCGCCGGAAACTGGCTTCGGGTCGATGGCCAGCCAGGGGAGGCGATCGGCCGCCAGCACGTTGTCGAAGTGCAGATCGGTGTGCAACAGCACGCCATCGGTCTGCGGATCACTGGCGAATGTCCCGGCCAGCGAGGCAGCCCGGTCGGCAAGCCGGCGCGGCACCAGCGGATGATCACGGATCAGCCGCAGCCGCCGGGCCCAGTCCGCGGCCAGGCTCGAGAGGCGTACGAACTGCCCGGTGGCCGGCCGATGCAGCTGCCGGTAGAGATGGGCGGTGATCTCGCAGGCCTCGCGCACGGGTCGTGAGTTCAGGTCGCGCCGGTGATCGGCACGCTCCAGCAGCAGCGCAAAGCGGGACGGGGCGGCGCGCAGCAGGCGTACGGCGCCCTGGCCGTTCCAGATCCGCAGTGCCAGGTGTTCCTGCTCGGCCTCTGCATGCGGCCAGCCGACCTTCAAGGCCGCCGGTGCGCCAGCATCGTCGGCGACCAGCAGCACAACGGCGTTGCTCCCGGTCAGCACCGGGCCGGTCACGCTGAGCGACCAGTCCGCCAGCAAAGAGTCGATCAGCTTGGGCAGCTGGCTCCGCCAGCGGACGACACCGTCGTCGTGGTCCGCGTGATCCATGAAGTCGTCGGGAATGGAGACCGCGGTCGGTCGCACACCGGAACACTACGTGCCGGCCTCTGGCATTTCCGCAATCCGGTCACAGACGACAGCAGATCGGCCGGATCTGCTGTCGTCTGTGACCGGTTTGGCGGAGATGGCGACGTGGCACCATCTGTCATGTGACGAGCAGAGCAGCCGAGGCGCAGCGCCTGCGCGATCTCGCCGTGTTGCGACGCGTACGCGACCGGATCGACCGGGAGTACGCGCAGCCGCTGGACGTCGAGGCGCTCGCCCGCGGCGCGCACATGTCGGCCAGGCACCTCAGCCGCGAGTTCCGGCTCGCCTACGGGAGTCGCGGTACGGCTACCTGATGATGCGGCGCATCGAGCGCGTGATGGCGCTGCTGCGTCGTGGCGACCTCAGCGTCACAGAGGTCTGTTTCGCGGTCGGCTGCGCGTCGCTGGGCACCTACCGTCACCGAC
>JBKPNA010000295.1:0-2689 GCA_046765695.1 Actinomycetota bacterium
TGACCATGCGTGCTTCGCATCAATGTGTTGGCCCCGGGCAAGCCGAGGTGCGCAACAGCCCGTCGGAGATGGGTGATCGCCGCGTGGGTACTTGTCTGCCGTGCGAGGATTGCCCGGTTCGTACGAAGACGACTGCGCACCAGATCCCTGACGCGTACTCGGAAATCGACGACTCGGACTTTCCTTGCCCTCATTTGTACGCCTCCCGGGGCCACTTGGAAAGGCCTAGGTCGAACTCAACTTGTTGCGTCGGCAGATCGGGTTATAGTCCCCTTGGGATTATCGTCGAGTGACAGGAGTCTCGATGCCGACCAGCGGCGTACTGACGGCCACCTCGTACGCCACTCTCGGGTTGCTCGCCATCCGGCCGTGGACGACCTACGAGTTGGCCAAGCAGATGGATCGGACGCTGAACCGGTTTTGGCCCCGCGCGCGGAGCAAGCTCTACGAGGAACCGAAGAAGCTCGTCGCCCAGGGCCTGGCCACGGCGACGCCCGGAGTTCAGGGGCGTCGACCACGTACGGTGTACTCCATCACCCCGCCCGGGCGGCAGGCTCTCGCCGAGTGGCTCGCCACCGACAGCGCGCCGCCGGCGTTCGAGTCCGAGCACCTGGTGAAGATCTTCTACGCCGACAGCGGATCCACCGAGAACGCGCTTGCCACCTTGGCGAATCTCCGCCGCTGGATCCACGAGCGAACACTGCAGAACGTCCAGGTCGCCACCAGCTATCTGGAGGGATCCGGGCCGTATCCCGAGCGATTCCCCATCCTGGTGCTCACCGGCCGGTTCCTGGACGACCAGCTCGAGATGATGGACCGCTGGGCGAGCTGGGCGACCGAGATCGTGCGCTCCTGGCCGGCGGAGCCCCGGGATGCGACCCCCGACGAGTCCGCCATGGCCGGCACCGCCCGCCAGGCTGCGGAGCGGGCGAAGAGGTATGCAGCCGCCGTGTCAGGCTCCGACGGGCACGCCGCTGCGGCCGAACACTGAGGCGTGCGCGCGGGCGAACTCCGCGAAGGAGCGCGGTGCGCGTCCGGTGAGGGTCTGCACGATGTCTGTTGTCGTTGCCTGCACGCCCCGCCGCAACTGCTCGAAGACGGCCACGAACGCCTCTGCTGCGAACGGCGGCAGACCGGCCGCCGTCAGCGCCGAACGCATCGCCTCGGGCGGGATGTCGGCGTAACTGACCGGCTCTCCGCTAGCGGCCGACAGATGGGCGGCAACCTCGGCGTAGCTGGTCGCCTCCGGGCCGGTGAGAATGTAGGTCTGGCCCGAATGGTCCTGGGCGGTCAACGTGACCGCCGCCACCTCGGCGACGTCGACTGGGTCGATCATCGAAATCCTCGCGGTGGCCGCCGGGGCGAACAGCATGCCGCGCTCCCGAACCTGATCGGCCGCGCCGAAGAAGTTCGTCATGAAGAAGCTTGGCTGCAGGATCACCGCAGGAACCCCCGACGCGGCCAGGTGTCGTTCGATCGCCGAATGCCAGCGCCAGAAGGCGACCGGGGCTCCGGCGGCGGCGCCACGGGCCGACAGCTTCACGATCTGGCGTACGCCGGCCCGGGCAGCCTCGTCGATCGTCGCGCACTCGTACGCCACCTGGTCCGGAACGTTGGCACAGGCCAGGAACACCGCGTCGACGCCCTCGACGGCTGTTCGCAGCGAGGCTGGGTCGGCGAAGTCGCCGCGTGAGATCGCGACGTTGTCGCCAAGGATCGACTCGGCTCGGGAGGGATCGCGGGTCAGGGCCGAGACGGATATGCCTCGTCCGGTCAGCAGCGGTACAAGGGCCGATCCGACGTTGCCGGTGGCTCCGGTGACAAGGACTGTCGTCATCGTTGTGCTCCATTTCGGGGTTGTGTCTGAGGTGGCGGGATGTTGCGGTTGAAGCGGAAGAGGTTTGTCGGGTCGTAGATGGCCTTCAGCCGGACGAGCTCGTTCCAGTCCCGAGCCGAGTACGCCGCCCGCACGCGTTGCGGGGTGGCGCCGTCCAGGTCGAGGAAGTTGAGGTAGGTCTCGCCGGTGACGAACGGGCGCATGGTGGTGGCGACCTTGTGCAGGTGGGCCCGCACGGCGGCGGCCTGCTCGGGTGTCGGCGTGACTCCGATGGCGTTGAGGCTGAACCCGGCTGCTGTGTGGGCAAGCGGGTTCAGCGCCTCGGCCGGACCGGAGAGCGCTCCGCCGAGCTGGCGGATCTCGAGCATGACCAGTGGTGACCCGGAGCTGGGGCCGCCCAGGTCGACCAGCGCGTCGATAGCGTGAGGCGTGAGCCGGCTGAGCAGGTCGGTGTGGTTCAGCGCGCCGAGAGGGTCGACCGGATCCATGCTGATCGCGGCCAACGCTGCCGCCGGCATGGCCGCGAACGTGTCGACCGTTGGGCGACCCAGTGCGGCTCCGGCCTGGTCTACCAGCGCGGCGCCGAACGTCGGATTGCCACAGAAGCAGCCGCGGAGCGCAACCAGCGACGCGCCCCTCAGCGGCTCCGGGACGCTTGGTAGCGGCGGGAACCGGCGAAACGTGACCGCGGAGGTCAGCTCAGGGGGCGCCGACTGGCTCCATTCGGCGAAGAAGGTCAGGACGACCCTCGCCCGTTCCAGGGGGTAGTAGAGGTTTCCGCCATAGACGGACTGCACGGGGTGCAGCCGGAACTCCAGTGCGGTGACGATCCCGAGGTTGCCCGCGCTGCCC
>JBKPNA010000296.1:0-8058 GCA_046765695.1 Actinomycetota bacterium
GGGAATTGGGCATGGCGACCACAGCGACCCGTACGCCGCTGAGCGCGCCACTGATCACCCGCTCCCCGACCTGCTCATCGAAGGCGTTCCGGTACTCGTCCAAGGCGTTGCGGCGGTTCAGCTCCGCGCGCAGCTCGTTACGGTCCTGGTCAGCCTGCCCGAGCAGGCCCTGGCTGACCGACGGGCCAAGTGAGACCCCGACGGCGATGCCGACCGACAAGGCGATGAAGACGGCCATCAGTGAGACGATGTGGTAACGGAAGTTGATCATCGCAAGGTGACTCGGTGCGCTCGGACGCGGCGAAATGGCCGCGCGGTCATGTAAACAGTCCCGCGACCCAGTAGAGCAGGTCGCGGAGCCGGGCCAGCAGGACGCTGCCCATTGCCGAACCGACCTCGGTGAACAGCAGCGCCGTGACCAGGGCGATCAACCCCGAGAGCACCAGCAGCAGCAGGTGCCAGGTCCTGATCTGGCTGCGGTAGATCCTGGATACCCCGTACGCGTCTACCAGCTTGCGGCCGACCCGCAATCGGGTGAGGAACGTGGACGCCATGCCGGCCCGGCCCTTGTCCAGGAACTCGACCAGGGATGCGTGGGTGCCGACAGCGACCAGCAGCTGTGCGCCCTTCGAGTCCGCCAGCAGTATTGCCGCATCCTCGCTCGTACCCAGCGCCGGGAAGACCACGGCCTGCAGTCCGAGTTCGGTGATCCGTTCCAGGCCCGGAGCCCGGCCGTCGTGGTAGGCGTGCACCACGAGCTCTGCTCCGCAGCGCAGCGTCTCATCGGTACAGGAGTCCATGTCGCCGATGATCATGTCCGGTTTGTAGCCGGCCTCGATCAGCGCGTCGGCCCCGCCGTCCACGCCCATCAGCAGCGGCCGGTACTCGCTGATGTAGGGGCGCAGCGCATCCAGGTCGCTGCGGTAGTCGTACCCCCGAACCACGATCAACACGTGGCGACCCTCAATCGGAGTCCTGACCTCGGGTATGCCGACGCCCTCGAGCAGGAGCTCCTTCTCCTCCCGCAGGTAGGTCATCGTGTTGTCGGCGAAGGCCTCGATCTGTTCCGGCAGACCTTCCCGGACGTACTCGAGATGTTCCTCGAGGACCTCGGTGGTATAGAGCGTGCCTTCCGCCAGCACGTTGCCGTTGGCGGACAGCACCCGGCCTCCGTCGAGGGTGACCAGGTCGCCCTCCTGCACCGCTGAGAAGATTTGGTCGCCGACGTCGTCGATCAGCGGGATGCCCGCATCCATCAGGATGCCGGGACCGAGGTTGGGGTAGCGGCCGGAGACCGATCGCACGGCGTTGATCACCGCCGCCGCACCTGCCTCGACCAGGGCCTCGGCGCTGACCCGATCCAGGTCGCTGTGGTGGATGATCGCGATCTCCCCGGGCCGTAGCCGTTTGGTGAGATTCTTGGTGCGCCGGTCCAGCCGCGCCTGGCCGGCGATCCGGGTTGGCGCACCTCGTTTCCACAGCAGGGTCGGGAGTCTCATCGTGTAGACATCCTGCCACGCAGATTGTTCGGTCTGGTTGCTCGCGCCCGGCGCTCCAAGCCGACGTCGTCGTCGCTCTTCGCGAAACCGCCCAAACCTGCCCTCTTCATTCGCAGGCAGGTTTCGCTCATCACTCCTCCGATCGTCGGCGCGCCTGTCCGACGCTCGCGACCTTGCTCTTCGATCACTCAGGTTCGCTGGCGGGTCGCGGCCGCCAGGTCGACGAGCTCCCCGGCGTGGGCCAGGGCCGACTCCGTCGCCTCGAGGCCGGCCATCATCCGAGCCAGCTCCGCCGCGCGTTGCTCGTCGGCCACCAACTGCACGCCGCTGGTGGTGACCTGGCCGTCGTCGGCCTTCACCACGACGTAGTGCCGGTCGGCGAACGCGGCCACCTGGGCCAGGTGGGTCACCGCGACCACCTGGTTGCGCCGGGCCAGCTGTGCGAGCCGGCGGCCGATCTCGGTCGCCACCCGGCCACCGACACCCGCGTCGACCTCGTCGAAGACGAGCGTCCGGCTGGTCTGCCCGGTCGCGAGCACGACTTCCATGGCCAGGCGGATCCGGGACAGCTCACCCCCTGATGCCACCTTGGCCAGACTGTGCGGTTCGCTGCCGGGATTGGCGCTGAACAGCAGTTCGACGGCATCGGCCCCGTACGGACCGGGCTCCGCCGGTGACACGACGAACTGCAGCCTGGCGTGGGGCAGCGCCAATGGCACCAGCTCGGCGACAATCGCCTGCGCGAATTCCTCCGCCGCAGCCCGCCGTGCCGTGCTGAGGGCTGCGGCCAGCTCGGCCAGCTCCACCTCCAACTCAGCCACCCGCTGGGCCAGTTCTTCGATCCGGTCGTCGCTGGCTTCCAGCTCGACGAGTCGGGTGGAGGCCTGCTGGGCCCAGCTCAGTACCTCGTCGACCGACGACCCGTACTTGCGCGTGAGGCTCGCCAACGCCGCCCGCCGCTCGGCGATCTGCTCCAGCCGTCCGGGCTCCGCCTCCAGGTCGCTCAGGTATCGGGCGAGGTCACCGGCCACGTCGTTGAGCCCATAGCTGAGCTCGGCCAGCCGGTCGCCGAGGGCGGTTAGCGCGTCGTCCGAGGCCCCGTTGTCCAGCGCCTTCCGCGCACTCGAGATGTCGCTCAGCGCACCGCCCGCTTCGTCGTCGGCCCCGGCCAACCGGGCCAGTGCCGTCTGCGCGGTGACCCGGAGGTCGTCGGCCGACTGCAGCCTCCGCGCCTCGGCAGCCAGGGCGACGTCCTCACCCGGCGCGGGGTCGACCCGCTCGATCTCTGCAAGTCCGAACCGGAGCAGGTCGATCTCCCGAGCTCGGCTCTGCGCCGCCGACCGAAGCTCGGCCAGCTGGGCGGCTGCGGCCCGGCGTTCGGCATAGCGCTCCCGATAGCGGGTCGGAGTCGACGCCAGCGCCTCGCCGGCGAACCGGTCCAGCAGCTCACGCTGCCGGTCGGCCGAACCAAGTCGGGTCTGCTCAGACTGGCCGTGGATGGCGATCAGGGCTTCGGTCACCGCAGCGCAGGTCGGCGCCGGCACCTGCGACCCGCCGAGGTACGCCCGCGACCGGCCTGCCGCCGTGACGTGCCGGGCGACCAGCAGCTCGTCGTCCTCCAACTGGGCGCCGGCCTCGGTCGCGACGCGGAGCACGTCGGCATCGGAGACTCGGAAGCGCCCCTCCACCCGGGCCCGCTCGGCTCCGACGCGTACGGTCCGCGGATCCCCTCGACCGCCGAGCAGCAGCCCGAGACCGGTGACCACCATGGTCTTCCCCGCACCCGTCTCACCCGTGACCACCGTGAGGCTGGGATGCAGCTCGAGCGTGGCCTCGCTGATCACTCCGAGGTCGGCGATCCGCAGCTCACTGAGCATCGCGCAGCACTGGCTCCCGGGCTCCGCGCCAGCCCTCGACCGGAAGGTGGAACTTGTGCACCAGCCGGTCGGTGAAGGGCGCCTCGGACAGCCGGGCGAGACGGAGGCGGCGAGCCCCTCGGGTGACCTCGATCTCCATCCCGGTCCGCAGCTCGACCGACCGGCGACCGTCGCACCACACCACCCCGTGGGTCGGCGACGCGTCGACAACCTCCACGATCACCGTGGATGTCGGGCTGAGCACCAGCGGCCGGGCGAACAGGGCGTGGGCGCTCAGCGGCAGCACCAGCATCGCGTCCACGCCGGGCCAGACCACCGGCCCGCCGGCGGAGAAGGCATACGCCGTGGATCCGGTGGGCGTCGACACCAGCATGCCGTCGCAGAACCACCGTGACAGCGGGCGGCCGTCGACCGTCACCAGCACCTCGAGCATGCGTTCCCGCGTGGCCTTCTCGATGGAGACCTCGTTGATCGCGTAGGAGGACCAGACCACGTCCTCCGAGTCGCAGACCCGGAGGATCACCTCGATGGTGAACCGCTCCTCCACCGTGTACGACCGTTCCACCACGTGGGACACAATGCTGTCGACCTCGGAGGACTCGGCCTCGGCCAGGAAGCCGACATGGCCGAGGTTCACCCCGAGCAGCGGGATCGCCGCCTCCAGGATCCATTCCGCACCCCGCAGGATGGTTCCGTCGCCACCGAGGACGACCATCAGCTCGATTCCGTCCTCAGCCCGGACCGGCTTCTCCAGCGGAACGACCGCTTCTGTCAGCCTGGATCCGAACGCTGAGAGGTCCTCCGGTGGCAACGCCGAGACGATTCCGGCGGCGCTCAGCCCCTCGATCAACCGGTTGGCCACCGCCACCGCGGCCGGCCGGCCGGTGTGAGTGAGCACCGCCACCCGGCGGTGGGCATTGCGGCCGTCGTTCGCGGCTGCCGGCTCGGTCACCGGCCCAGCATATTCATCGGTCCCGGCGAAGCAGCACGAACACCTCAGTGTTGCCGGTCGCACCCGGCAGCCGGCTCGGAACCACTGCCGCGGCCGTCCAATCGTGTACCTTCGCAGCGGCCACGACGCCGTCCACCGCCTGCCGCCGGAGCGCCTCGTCGCGCACCACCCCGCTGGACGCCAGCCGGTGCCGCCCGACCTCGAACTGTGGCTTGACCAGCAGCAGCAACGCGCCGTCAGCAGCGGTGACGCCGATCAGCGGCTCGAGCAGCAGGGTGAGCGAGATGAACGAGACGTCTGCGACGACCAGGTCGACCGGCACACCGTCCACGTGGGCCAGCGTCAGGTCGCGAAGGTTGGTCTGCGGCCAGGAACGGACCCGCGGGTCGTCCCGCAGCTGCGCAGCCAGCTGATCGGTCCCCACATCCACCGCGAACACTTGGCGGCAGCCGCGCTCCAGCAGCACCTGGGTGAACCCTCCGGTGGAGGCGCCGGCATCCAGCGCCCGGTCGGGCACCGCCAGGCTCAGATCATCGAGGGCGCCGGCGAGCTTGTGCGCTCCCCGAGAGACGTAGTGGTCGGTCGCGGCCTCGAGCACCGGTGCCGCTTGCACCCGGGCGGCAGCCCGGCGGACCACGACACCATCCACCTTCACCCGACCGCCGGCGATCAGCTGCTGGGCCCGGGCGCGAGACCGGGCGAGGCCCCGGGCCACCAACTGCGCATCGAGCCTGTTCAGCTCGAGATCAGGCACGCGATGACCCCGTCTATTCGTGGGGTTCCGGCAGACCTAGCCGGGAACCGGCTCGTCGCCGGAGCGTTCCAGCGCGATGTGCAACGTCTCGTGCGCCCGGGCGAGCCGGTCGTGATGCTCCGACAGCGGTGCGGACTGCAGGTCACGGAGGCTCTGCAGCGCGTCGTCGATGGCCGGGTCGGCGGTCGACGGCACGGCAGGCTCGCTCTCGTCGTCGAGAACGACGCCCTCCTCCGGCGCGCTCATCCGGACGCCGCCGCTGTCTCGGCAGCCTTCTTCATGGCCGCCTTCTTGGCCGGCGCTCGTTTGCCCGTGGACTTGCGGGTCGTCGCCGCCGGCTGCGGCGTACGTCGAATGGTCTCTCTCAACTCCGCCACCTCGGCACGGAGCTCCTCAAACTCCTCGGCACGCACGAATCCCAGGCGGGCGGCGGCCTTGTCGACCTGTGCCACGATCAAGTTCTCCAGCAGCTCCCGGTTGGCCCTACTGGCATGCCAGATCTCCTCGGCAAGTCTGCTCAGGCGCTCTCCGGCATCCATGGCGTGATCCTCCAGGCCTGTCTGGGTCAGCAGCCCCCTAGCCGTGCCCACGGTACGCTCGCGAGCGCCTCTGGCGAAACCGCCGACCAGGTTGGCGTAACTTTGCCAGAACTCGGCCACCATGCAGCCCTTCGACTCGGATTCTCTCCCTTACGCTACCTGGCGGGACCCGCCCGAACCTTCCGGCTGACACCGGAGAACCAAGCAGTTGCGGGATCAGATGGAGGAGCGAACGTGGGTCGCAAAGTCAGCGTCTTCCTGAGCTACCGGCGCGCTGACACGCCGTACGCGGCGGGACGGCTAGGCGACCGGCTCGGCGAGCGGTTCGAGCTGTTCATGGACATCGACATCGCTCCGGGACTGCACTTCGGTCAGGCGCTGACCGATGCCGTGTCCAACTGCGACGTGATGCTGGTGCTGATGGGGCCCTCCTGGCTGGACGCGCTCGATGACGACGGGAAACGCCGTCTGGAGAATCCGCGGGACTGGGTGGTTCAGGAGATCGAGGCAGCCCTGGCACGGGACGTCACCGTGATCCCGGTGCTGGTCGACGGCGCCCGGATGCCGCTACCAGAGCAACTACCCGAGAGGATGGAGTCGCTGGCGTTCCGGCAGGCGATCAGCCTGCGCCATGAGTCGTTCAACACCGACATCACGACCTTGATGAACGCGATCGAGCAGGCGGTGCCCACCGGCCTCGAGAACTCACCGCGCGACCGCAACGTCGAGCTGCGCCTGGTCAATGCGTGGCGGCAGCTGCGCGGCGAAGAGGCGGTGGCGAGCGGGCAGCCGGCGACAGCCACCGCCTGCGCCGGCTCGTCGGTCAGGCCGGAGGCCCCGATCACCGGCCAGTCCGCGCGGGTGCTGTTGATCGTCATCGGCGTCAGCTACCTCACCCTGGTGGTCTGGTCGCTGCCGCTGTCCAGCCCGCAGCACCTGGCCGACAGCCTGGTGCCGCTGGTCCTGACGGTCGCGGTCACCGTCGCCTTCCTGCCGATGATGTGGTGGGGGGCCCGCCACTATCCTGACCGGCGGCACCTGTGGCGCTCCGCCGTGCTCTATGCCGGCGTCGCCGTGCCGATCGGAGTGGTGCTGGCCCTGGTCACCAAGTACGTCTCCAGCGTCAACCCAATCTTCTGGCTGCTGCTCTACGCGGTTGCCATGATCCCCTGTGGGCTGGCGTACGCCATGGTCCGTACCCGCCACGCTCAAGGCGCGCTGTTGGCCGCCACGCTGGCGTACCTCGTCGCGCTGTCAACTCTGTTGATCAGCGCGGTCTGGCTGGCCTGACCACAGGATCAACGGGCCGGCCCTGGTCGGCCAGCCACCAGGCCGCGTGTGCGGCAGCCCAGATGGCGGCCGGTGTATCGGGCTGGGCTCCGTCGAGAAGAATCATCCCGTCGGTTACCGTGGCGGACGCCGAACCGCAGTGCCACACCCCGTTGTCGACGGTGACCACGAGTGCCGGCTGTAGCAGGGCCCGAAGATCCAATCCGAGATGGGTCGGACGCTCGGGCGGCGCCGCGACCAACAGGTCGGCGGCTCCATGTGAGCCGGACAGCACCAGCATGCTGTCCAGGCCGGCGTGCTGTGCACCCGCGATGTCGGTGTCCAGCCGGTCGCCGACGAAGATCGGACGTGCAGCTCCCAGCCGGGCAACCGTGTCGTCGAGCAGGGGTCGGTACGGCTTGCCGGCTACCTCCGGCGTACTGGAGACTGCCATGGCGACAGCCGCGACCGCCGCCCCGTTTCCCGGCACCAGCCCCCGGTCGGTCGGCCGCGTGGGGTCGGTGTTGGTCGCCACCCAGTGGGCGCCGCGGTGGATCGCCACGGCCGCCTCGTTCAACTGCTGCCAGGTGAGCTCGAATCCGTAGCCCTGCAGCACGGCGACCGGCTGGTCGTCGGCGGACCACACCGGGACCAGGCCGAGTTCGGCGAGAGCGGCAGCCACCCCCTCTCCCCCGACGACGAGCACCCTGGCGCCCGGTCCGAACCGGTTGAGCACCAGATGAGCACCTGCCTGAGCCGAGGTCACCACGTCCGCGTCCGTCGCGGGAATGCCAAGCTCGGCCAGGTGATCGGCGACCGCGGCGGGCGGTCGGGCCGCATTGTTGGTCACGAAACCGATCCGGGTTCCTCGATCTCGCAGCGCCGCAATGCCCTCAGCTGCGCCTGGTACAGCGACCGGGCCGAGGTAGACCACCCCGTCCAGGTCGAACAGCGCAGCGTCGTAGCCATCGATGACAGCAGCGGCCTCCGTCACTGCTCCGGCTCCGGCCGGTCGTCGAAGTCGATCAGGAAACCGTCCAGCTCGTCGACCCGCTGCTGGGCGTTGGTCTCCTGCTCGGCGTCCAGGTGAGCTGCGTTGGCGAACCAGGTCCGGGCCTCGGCCTGCTCACCCGCCCGAAGGAGTACGTCGGCGTAGGCGTAGCGGAGC
>JBKPNA010000297.1:0-3628 GCA_046765695.1 Actinomycetota bacterium
GGCCTGCGACGTTCATTGATCCGATCAAGCGCCGGTTCAGCACTACAGTCGGGACAGCACTGGACCCGGTCCTGTGTTGCGCGTCGGCGAGGAGGATACGGACACGCTGCGCGGGGTCGAGCAGGAGCTGCGCGACCGCTACGCCCGGCACTATCGCATTGGCTGTCTGCGGTCGCCGAGCGAAGCGCGTACCTGGCTGGCAGACCTTGCGAGCGCCGGCGAGGAGGTTGCCCTGGTTCTGGCCGGACAGCGGCTGGCAGAAACGACCGGTAGCGAGCTGTTGGACCAGGTGCGCCACCTGCATCCCCACGCGAAACGCGCACTACTCATCGAATGGGGAACCTTCGGCGATCCCGAGACCGGTGGGGCGATCTTCGACTCGATAGCTCACGGTCGCATCGATCACTACGTGCTCCGGCCCTCAACGGCACCTGACGAACTCTTCCATCACACGATCTCCGGCCTGTTGCTGGATTGGGCGGAGGCGCGACGTGCCTTTCCCTTCACGGTCCGCATCGTTGGTGAGTCGTGGTCGGGAAGGGCGTCCGAACTGCGGGAGGTGCTCGGGCGCTGTGCCATCCCGCACTCCTTCTGCCTGGCCGACTCGACAGACGGCCAGGCGGTGGCGGCCGCGGTGGACCCGCCGGCCCGCTTTCCCCTCGTTGCGCTGCCCGGCGGCAAGATCCTCCAAGACCCCAGCAACGCTGAGTTGGCGATCGCGGCCGGCTCCTCGGTGACGCCGGAGCGGAAGGACTTCGATCTGGTGATCGTCGGTGCCGGGCCGACGGGACTGTCGGCCGCGGTGTACGGCGCCTCAGAAGGGTTCAGCACCTTGGTCATCGACGAGGGCGGAATCGGGGGGCAGGCCACGTCGAGTTCGCTGATTCGCAACTACCTCGGCTTCCCGCGAGGGATCAGCGGTCGGCAGCTGGCGCAGCGGGCGTACGAGCAGGCCTGGATCTTCGGCGCAGGTTTCGCGTTCATGCAGCGGGCAGCCGATCTTCGGCGGACAGGTGAGTGGCTCTCCGTCACTCTCTCCGACTTCGGCCAGGTACGGGGTCGAGCGGTACTCCTGGCGGCGGGTGCCAGCTATCGCCGGCTTGGCCTGGCCACCCTTGAGGCGCTGAACGGGATGGGTGTCTTCTACGGCGGCCCGAGCTCCGAGGCTCCCGCGATGACCGGCAGAGACGTCTACGTCCTGGGAGGGGCAAACTCAGCAGGACAAGCAGCGCTCTATCTCGCCCGCTTCGCCCGCCGCGTGACGCTCGTGGTACGCGCGGCGTCGCTCGACGCCGGGATGTCGAACTACCTGATCCGAGAGATCGAGGCGACGCCCAACGTACGCACGCGCCTTGGCAGCGGAATCGTGGATGGCGGCGGTGATGGGTGGCTGGACCACCTTGTGCTTCGGGATGAGGCGACGGGTGAGGAAGAAACGGTCGAAGCCGGCGGGCTCTTCGTCATGATCGGAGCGCGGCCGCGGACCGAGTGGTTGCCTCCGGAGATCGATCGAGATCCCGACGGATTTGTTCTCACCGGCGCGGACCTGGCCGGTGTTCAGTCCTGGCGGCTCGATCGTCCGCCGCTGCTGCTCGAGACGAGCATGCCGGGGGTGTTGGCGGCTGGCGACGTACGCCGTGGCGCCGGGAAGCGGGTGGCTGCTTCGGTAGGAGAGGGTGCCGTCGCCATCCAGTTGCTGCATCAGCTTTTCGCCTCGGAACGGCGGCAACCGCGCGGTCGCCCCGAAGATCGGCTCTCCGTGCTGGGACGCTCAGGCGCTGCGGCTCCTGAAGATCTATCTGTCCGCCGCTGAGGGTCGGCCATGCTGCTGCCGCCATCGAGCACTCGGTGTGCAGCAGAAACTCGGAGGTCGATCAGCCACCCGTGCTAGCGTGACCGCGATTCGGGGTGCCCGGGGGAGCGGTCTTGAGCTATTCCTACAACGACTACTGGCGCAATCTGCACCAGCGCAAGAACCTCAGTGCGGTGGGCCAGTCAGCGCTGCCCGAGGGGATCAACAGGTGGATCTACCGAGCGATCAGCCGCAATCTGCGTCGCTTTGCGCGTCGCCACAACCTGTCGGCCACCGGCTCCCGCCGCCTGCTGGAGGTCGGCGTCGGCACTGGCTACTGGGTCGAGTTCTGGCAGAAACTCGGCTGGTCGGTCCACGGCTGCGACCTGGTGCCGGCTGCCGTGAATGCACTCAAGCGGCAGTACGAGGATGCCCAGTTCTGGCAGGCGGATGTCAGCAGCCACGTTGGTCTGCTGGACCAGTCCGGCGGTGTCGCAGCAGACGGCTACGACCTTGTCACGGCCACGAATGTGCTGCTGCACGTGACCGAGGACGGCGCGTTCGAACGCGCTCTGGTCAACGTCGCGACGGCAGTGAAGCCCGGTGGTTACCTCTTGCTGGTTGAGCCCGCGCTCACCCTCAGCAACAAGCAGTCCCCGTACGACCCTGTGCGCGCCTCGCGGGCCAGAGTCCTGGAGTCGTACAGCGGGCCATTGCGTGACCTCGGGCTCGAACTTGTCACCGTGGAGCCCACGACGGTCCTCGCGGCCAATCCGCTGGAAGCTTCCTCGAAGAAGAAACTGAGCCGCTATAAGGCGTGGTGGCGCGTCGTGGCCAAGTCGAAGCAGCAGCCCTCCAGGATCCGTTGGATAGGCCCGGCGATGTATCTGTTCGATGCCCTGCTCATGCTTACCAAGGAAGCGCCGACGTCGAAGATCCTGCTCTTCCGGCGACCACCATAAATGCGCTAACGTTCGCCGAGGCAGCGGGTTCGCCGGGCAGCTAGCTACGGCATCGTTTGCCGACCGGGGCGCATTCGAATCGGGGGATCATGAATCGTCGATTGGTGGCTGTGTTGTCAGCGGCGCTGCTCGTTGGGCTGGCGCAGGCAAACGGGGAGGCGGCGGCCCGTCCGAGGTCGGCACCCCAGCCGAGGGCAAACTCCGAGTTGTCCGTAACGACTCGGCTGGCGGATCGGCGTGAGGTAGCCGCCGGAACGCGGGCGTACTCGATCGGATTCGAGGACGGCAGGTTCTACGCCAACGGCTGGCACATCACCGGCGAGATGGGGGGCGTGTGGACGCCGCCGGTCAAGCTGGTCGACGGTGTCTGGTTCGGTCTGGACGACCAGTGGGTCGGCCCGGCGACGAAGTTCACCAGCGGCTGGGGCTACACGCGCTTCGATCTGCCGACCACCGCGGGTCTGCGGGTGTCTCGCACCGACTTCGTGCCGGACGGCCGGCGCGGCGCGCTCTTCGGCCTGACCATCAGCAACCCGGGGGCAGCGCGGACGGCCAAGCTGACCGTCGACACGCACTCGGAGCTGATGGGTCAGTACCCGTGGGGCTTCACCGGGGTCACACCGAACGCCAGCGACAACATCGCCGATCGGGGCAGCTACGACGGCCGGCGGCTGGTCTTCACTGACGACGGTGCGTTGCCAGGTGCGCCGGCACACCACTACGCCGCAGCAGTAGGCACGACGCTGAGGCCGACGTCAGGATCGATCGGGCAGCAGTTCTGGGGCCCGCAGCCAGGCCATCGCTGCACCGGCACCGAACCCGGTGCGCCGGCCGAACCCCAGCCGTCTGAGTGTGACGACGGACCGTTCGGAAA
>JBKPNA010000298.1:0-7063 GCA_046765695.1 Actinomycetota bacterium
GAGCCCGACTGCACCTTGTCGGGACCCACGATGCCCTTCACGGCGTCCCCGTACGTCGTGGTCGCTTGCTGGGGACTCGCCTGGCCCGTCATCACGGACTCCATCGCCACCTGGATCTGGTCCGACACCCGGGGGTACACCGGCAGCGCCGGGCGGAACGTGGTGATGTCGACCAACTTCCCGAAGAACGGGGCCGTCGGGTTGCTCGACAGGTACTTGGGGTCGGCTGCGACGTCCTTGCGCACCGGGATCTGACCGGCCGCGATGTCATAAGCCAGCGAGTTCTCCTTGTTGAGCGCGGTGGAGACGAGGCCGAAGGCAAGGGACGGGTTCGCCGCCTTGGACGTCACCGACAGGGCCCACCCGCCTGACATGCTCGTGCCGCCCGGTGGCTGCCCGTTCTGCGTCGGCATCATCGTCGTACCCATGACGGTGTTCCACTGCGGCCAGGGGGCCGGCCAACCCTTGATCCAGGTGCTCGGCAACCAGGACCCGTCCAGGTCGATCGCCAGCTTCCCCTTCGGCAGCCAGCTACCGGCGACGATGCTGCCGATGTTCGGGTCGAGCGCCTGTTGGGGCGGCGGGCCGAGACCCTCCTGGTAGACCGTCTTCACGAAGCTGAGGGCATCGGTGAAGCCCTGGCCGCCCGCGACCCACTTCTTGGTCGCCTTGTCGTAGAGCTTGTCCTGAGTGCCGTACAGCAGCATCTCGAAGCCCTGCATCGTCGAGGCTTCGCCGGCCGGCTTTCCGGAGTAGACGTTCAGGGGAATGACGCCGGGGACCTTCGACTTCACTGCGCGCGCGGCCGCCAGCACGTCGTCCCACGTCTTGGGCTGCCAAGGAACCGACAGGCCGGCCTTGCGGAAGAGCGTCTTGTTGTACCAGAGGCCGCGTGTATCCGTTCCCATCGGCACGCCATACACCTTCCCGTCCTCGCCGGTGACGGCGGCCTTGGCGGCGTCCGGGAACTGCTGCCAGTCGGCCCACTTCTGGATGTAGGGGTCCAGTGCCAGCAGGTAGCCCGCCTGAATGTCCGAGTTGATCAGGAACGTGTCCTCGTACACGACGTCCGGTGCGGTCTTCGGCGACCGCTGCATCAGGTTCAGCTTGGTGTAGTAGTCGTTCTCAGCTGCCTGGATCGGAATGAGCTGGACCGTGCTGCCGGGGTTGGCCTTCTCGAACTCTGCCTTCACCTTCTGCATGTGCTGGTCCATCTGCACGAAGGTGCCGAATTTCTCGTACGCGACTTTGACGGTCTTCGACTCGGCGGCGCCGCCGCCGCCTGAGCCACCGCATCCCGCCATGCCCAGTGTCAGGGCCGCGGTCCCCGCCGCCACGACTGCGAGCCTCAACCGCATAGCCGGCTCCTTCCCGCCAGCCGATGCCCCAGGAGCGGCGCCCCCAGGCGCACGAAGCACTCATTTGCCATAGAAGTGTGACAAATCCTCCGGCGGGCGGCGGGCCCTGTCAAGAGGCTGGCGCGGCGGGTGCGCGAGCTGATCTCCGATTCGCCGCGCCCACCCCTGGAGCTGCGGTTCTACCTGCCCGCGATGGGGAGTCCCGTGACGGCACTGATCATCTCGGCGGCACGGGCCACGGCCGCCTGCGGTGAACGCAGGCGGGTGATCATGCCTTCGAGCATCGCCTGCAGCTGGGCGGAGACCAACGCGTAGGACGACGTGGAGGGCCGGGTCACAGCGTGGGCGAGCATGTCCACGGTGAGGGTGAGGAAGGACGACTGACCGGCGAGCATCTGCACGGCCGAGAGACGTGGGGGGATCTGACCGGTCTCGCGGTGCATGGCGCCCAGCGCCGGGGACGCGACCAACCGCTTCAGCAGCTCCATAGCGGCTGCCGGGTTCCGTGCCTGGCGGGTGAGGCAGTACACCATCCCGCCCGCCAACGAGGCACGGGCGCCGTCGGGCCCAGCCGGCATGGGGACGAAGTTGAAGTGGGTCGTGACATCGGCGACGCTGACGGCCGCCGCTTCAGCCAGCCGCATCGCCTCGTAACTTCCACCGAAGCTGATCGCGGCCTCGCCTCGGGCAAGCATGCGGATCGGCCGGTCCCACTCGTAGGTGACGGTGTCGACAGGCAGGATGGCGTCGTCGGCGAGCCCGCGGAGGAAGCGCAGGGCCGCAACGGACGCTGCGCTGTTCAGGGTCACTTGGCCGTTGTCGAGCACAGTGGCCCCGTTCGAGGCGAGCAGTGCGAGCAGGCAGTACGTGGTCGCCTCCCCCGCGGCAGAACCCCCGGGAAGCACGAGTGGGTACACCCCCTCCCGACTGCGCAGCTCGCGGCCTGTTCGGCGCAGGTCCGCCCACGTCGTCGGTTCGGACAGCCCCAGTCCCTCGAGCGCGGTGCGGCGATACCAGACGCCGGCCACGTCGGCCTCCGCCTGAACGGCGTATGTCGCACCATCGCGACTGTTCGCCTCGACGAAAGGATGGAGAAAGTCCTCGCGATACTCGCCGCCTATCCAGGCCGGGTCGAGCTCGTCGAGCGGCAGCAGGAACCCGTCACTGACGAACTCGTGGACCCACACCGAGTCGAGCACGACCAGGTCAGGCCCCAAACCTGCAGCCACGGATCGGGTCACAGCCGAATGCAGCTCGTGCAATCCCACCTGAAGCACGGACAAACGCACATCCGCGCCGGCGGCTCGGCGGATCTGCCGCTCCCATTGACCGTCCGGGACCATCACCCGCAGTTCCTGGCCTTCGACGTTGCGGTGCACCCAGTGCGGATTGACGAATGTTCCTCGCCGCCGTTGGCGAACCACCACGCCTTCGTCCGCCAACTCGGTCAATGCCCGGGTCACAGGGGTACGGCTCATGTCATACCGCAGACACAGCTCGTGCTCCGTGGGCAGCCGACTGCCGGCACCGTACCGTCCGGACAGGATGTCCTCGACCAGCATCGTCTTGAGCTGGAAGTACAGTGGGATCGGGTGCTCGCGGCTCGGGTTCATCGGCCCCAGTATGAACGACCGGCCCACTTGCGTCCCGCACCGTTGCGGCAAAACCACCTCGAGGAGCAGTGATGGACGTTCTTCGCTACCGGCCAGAACCAGCGGAGCTGTCATGGACCTTTGGAGGTGTCCCGCCCGTCCGAACGATCCGCCCGGGCATGTTGCTCGAAGTGTGGACGGAGGACGCCTTCGGCGGCAACGTCCGCGGTCCCGAAGCTCGCATCTCGCGGACCATCGACCCCCGCTTCCTCAATCCACAGACTGGTCCCTTCTATATCCAGGGAGCGGAAGTCGGTGACACCATCGCCGTACACTTCGTGTCTATCGAGCCCGCTCGGGACTGGGGGGTCTCATCCACGATTCCCTTCTTCGGGGGGCTCACGTCCACCACCCGGACGGCCACTCTGCAGCCGGCGCTGGAGGAGCGCCTGTGGTTCTACGAGGTGGACCTTCGCGCCGCCACCGTGACGTTCCGGGCCGCTCACGGCAATCATTCCGTAGCCCTGCCGCTGGACCCCATGCACGGCACCGTCGGCGTCGCGCCCGCTCTGTACGAAGTTCGCTCGTCGCTGGTGCCCGACGCCTTCGGCGGCAACATGGACACTCCCGAGATGCGCGCGGGCACCACCTGTTACCTCGGCGTGAACGTGGAGGGTGCGATGCTTTCGCTCGGCGACGGCCACTGCCGGCAGGGCGAAGGGGAGACGTGTGGAGTGGCGGTCGAAGCAGCCATGGACACTGTCGTCGCGGTTGGACTGATCAAGGGAGTCGCGACGCCGTGGCCCCGTCTGGAGACCGACTCGCACATCATGGTGGCCGGCTCGGGACGCCCCCTCGAGGATGCATGGCGGGTATGCCATCAAGACCTGGTGTGGTGGCTCGCACGCGACTTCGGCCTCGACCTTTTGGACGCCTACCAACTCGTCACGCAGACGTGCGAGTGCCCGGTTGCAAACGTGGTGGACCCGAACTACACAGTGATTGCTAAAATCCGCAAGGCATACGTACCGAAAGCGAGCATCTATCACGATGCACACGCCGAGCTGAGCCAGCTCGGCCAAGCGTATCTTAGGGGATAGAGGTGAGAGCGTCCAACAAAGACAGGACGGCCTCGGGCCGAACCGCAGGCCAGAAATCGAAGCGGAGCCGTGGTTGACCTCGGGCTGCGTGGATGGGTCTGCGGGTCGGAGGAAGTTTGACCTCCACCCGTCTGTCGACGGGTCGGCGGACGAGCCAGGCGTTCGAGGCGCTCCGGAACGCCCAAGCCGTCCGGCGAACCGAAACCGACAGCTCCATGTCGACCACCCGCGGGACCGGCTCACCCGCACCCTGGTCGGCCTGCAGGGGTCGTCACGCGTCATCCGCTCGAATGCGTACCTGCCGGCCGAGTCGGCGACCGCCGAACGACTGACCGCTCCCGTCGGCACATGAGCCGCCCCTTCGACGAGGCCGCTCGTTCCTATCCTGAGCGGGGCTGTCCCGTCGCCGGCTGCCCGAGCCGCTCAGCCGTCAGCTCGCCGGGCAGGTGGTGGCGGTCACATATGTCACGGTCGGCGAGCTGCCCACATGGATGGTCGTACGGCATTGGGCCCACCAGTGTCGGGCGGCTGTGGTCCTTGCTGGACAGCCGCCGGCGCTCCAGTGTGATCGTTTGGTGGCCTGTGCCTGCTGGCTCCTCGAGTGCGGCAAAGGAGCGCCCGGCTTCGTCCGAGGAGTTGGACCAGGGCGTGGGCGGGTGCGGCGAGTGCGGTGTAGCGGTTGCGACACGGCACGGTGGAGCGGCTTGTGATCACGTGGTCGGGGCCGACCGAGAGGAACGTGCGGGGTGAGGACGCGGGCGACGGATCGGGGGCACCGGCCTGCGGTGTGGGATCGCTGCCGCCATCGAGAACGTCGCGAGGAGGCCCCAGTAGAGGACGGCGGCCCAGGCGCCGTGAGGGTCGCCCAGCGACATCGACGAACCGCCGACGTCGGTCGCGGTCAGCGACCAGATCGGGATCGCCGACACCGGGACCAGTCCGCATAGGCCACGGACCCAGAGCGGCCCGCTGCCGGCGATTGCGTAGCCGCCGAGCATGCACATCGCGGGGACGGCGACGGCCGCGAGACCGATCCCGCCCTGGAAGCCGCCCAGCAGGTCGAGGGGATTGTGCACCAGGACGGCTGCGAACAGCATCGGCGACCAGACCAGCCAGCGCCGGTGGCGCGCTGAACCGGTCGTCCACCGCCAGTACTCGTACGACGCCAGCAGCACGCCGATGACCGTGCCGGGGAGGAGCACCCACAGGAACGTCCCCTCCCACTCCACGCCTGCGTCGTCGCCGGCAACCTCCCACATGAACGCGCGCAATGCGGCGGCCCAGGCGAGGCCGCACAGCCCCCCGGCCGCTCCCGCAATCCACGGGGCAGGGACGAGGAAGGGCCGGCCGATCCGTTGCGGGACGGCGCAGGCCAGGCAGAGGACGGCGACCAGTGAAGCGGCGTACAGGCCGACCCAGACGCCGCGCGCGGTCTCCAGCGGCGCGTTGTCGGACGCCATGACCAGCATGAGCAATATCCCCAGGACGGCGACGGCGCCGCAGGTACGACGCCACCAGGCGCGGCCGCGTCCGGAGAGGGCGTATCCCCCCGCGAGCCCGAACGACACCACCCCGATCGCGCCGCCGCCGGTCCCGTCGGTGATCAGCCCCTTGAAGATCGTCGGATCGGCCAGCACCGCGAGGAACAGGCACGGGGACAGGGTGAGCCACCGGCTCCGCGACCCGCCGATCCGGCGCCGGTGCTCGGCCAGCCCGATGAGCGCGCCGACGCACAGTCCTGGGGCTAGGAGCAGCACGAAGGTGCCGTACCAGTGGAACGCCGACTGGTCCCCGGCCATCTGCACCATCCAGCCGCGCAGCGCGGCCGCCCAGGTCAGCCCGACAACCGCCCCGGCCACCACGAGAGGCGGCGCCGGCGCCCCTACCAGCGCTGCCGCGCTCATCGGGGCTCACTCCCCCATGGCGAGCACCAGGGCCGACGGGTTCGTCATCACACACCGTCGCGGCACAGTTGCCCTCCCCCTGATCACTCTGCCGCGTTGCGTACATGGCCACCCACGACGAACGGGGTGGTCACGCCCTCGTAGGCGAGGTGGGCGACGAGCCCCTCTTCGGCGTGCGGCAGGTTGTGGCAGTGGTCCATCCAGATCCCCGGGTTGTCGGCGACGAACGCGATCTCATACGACTCGCCGTTCTCCACGTTCAGCGAGTCGAACCACCACGGGCTGCCGCTGGACGGCACGCCGTCGCGGCTCAGGACCACCGCGTGGTGGCCGTGCAGGTGCATGGGGTGGACGTCCCCGGAGTGGTTCTCCACCTGCATCCTCACGATGTCGTGCTCGGCGACCACGAACATCGGCACGTCCGGGAACAGGCCGCCGTTCACCGTCCAGAAGAGGCCCGGCCGGCCGTCGACGAACCCCGGCCGCCGGCCGATCGCGTACTCGAAGCGCCGCCCCGCGGCGCCGGGGTCGAAGCCCAGCGGCGCGGGAGTCCCGTACGTCAGGAGGTCGAGCGACGACGACGGCCGGGCGACCGGTACCGGGGTCCCCGTCCCGAGGAGGACACCAGACGGGCCGCCCAGGTGTACCCGCACCGGTCGGCCGTCGTCCGGCATCACGACCTCGAGGTCGACCCGCGCACCCGCGGTGACGAGCACCGCGACGTCACGCGCCGGGGTCGGGCCGTGCAGGTCCGTCCCGTCGACGGCGAGCACCCGGAAGGCCGCCCCCGCCACCCAGACCGACATCGGGCCGTTGTCGGTGTTGACCACGCGCACCCTCGCCCGGCCGCCTGGGGTGACGTCAGTCCGGACATCGCCCTCGAGGCCGTTCGTGGTGCGCACGCCACCGTAGAGATGGGAGAGCGCGAGGACGTCGGCACCCGGCGAGTCCTGCTCCGGCAACAGGACGAGCGCCCCGAACAGCCCGCCCTGGACCTGCTCGTGGGACACCTGGTGCGAGTGGTACCAGAAGGTCCCCGTCTGCCGGACGACGAACCGGTACGTGTACGACTGCCCGACACGCACGGCGTCCTGGGTGACCCCGGCGAC
>JBKPNA010000299.1:0-3562 GCA_046765695.1 Actinomycetota bacterium
CCGGGGTTGAGCCCGACCATCAGGTCGTAGCTTCCGGCGACCTCGTCGAAGGCTTCGGAGACGTTGGCGGTCGTGATGGCAGTCACCGGCATCGGCCTCTCTGGTTGACGGCCGCGCCGATCGCACCACCGCCAGAGCAGGATAACGAGGCACTAGTGCCCTCCGTCAGGACTCCGCCCGGAGGCCACTGGAATGATCATGAAACTGGCGGATCGGCGCGGCGTGATCGATACTGGTTTCGGCACCATCCGGGTCCTCTACGATCGCCCGGAATACTTTGCATAAAAGGCGAAAAACGGCGCGGCGCTGGGACACCTTCAGTTACGCTCAGGTTCGTCCTAATTCGGCCCGAAGAGGGCCGAAACCCGCTCTTGGATACGGCTACGATCCAAAACATGCCACCAGCGCAGTCCCCGGAAGGGGCGCGCCGGAGCGGGGGGTCGGGGGACCTTAGACACGGCAATCTCACCCAGATCCTGCGCTACGTGCGCGATCATGGAGCCAGCAGCCGTCACGACATCGCTCGTGGGTGCGGACTGGGCATCTCTACCATGACCGACTTGATCGGGGAGCTCCGATCCCGTCGGCTGGTCCGAGAGCTCGACCCGATCCGCCGCCCGGGGGCAGGTCGTCCAACCCGCCCGATCGCCTTCGACGGCGAGCCGTGGTGCGTATTCGGCGTCCATCTCGATCTTGATCAAGTGGAGTTCGCCGCGAGCACCGTCGGCGGTCGCGAGCTGTGGACGGAAACCGTGCCGGGGAATCTGCGGAACGCGGGACCGGACGGCTATCCCCGGATCGCCGAGCTGCTGCGCACCCAGCTGACCCGCATCCCGGCCGATCAGGAGCTGATCGCGGTTGAGTTCGGCGTCAGCGGCACGGTCGCGGCCGATCAGAAGACCGTGAGTCTTTCCGACGACCTCGGCTGGCGGGACTTCGACCTAGGCGGCGCAGTCACGGCGACCTTGCGCGAGGCCGGCGTCGAGCACGCCTTCGTCGGGGTCAGCAACGAGTGCCACCTGTCCGCGCTGTACGCCACCCGCATCGAGCTGCCGCTCCCCGGGGACGCGATCGCCGCGTACCTGGGCGGCAGCCGCACGATCGGCGGCGGGCTGATCATCGGAGGCGAGATATTCCGCGGCGCCTGGGGTGGCGCCGGCCATTTCGGGCACATCAACGTCGATCCGCTCGGGCCCTCATGCTGGTGCGGCCGTTCCGGTTGCCTCGAGTCTCTTATCGGGCCCGTCGCCCTGCTGGTCAACTCGAAGCTGACGTCCGGACCTGAGGCCAGGCAGTTGGTCGATCAGGACCCCGACAAGGCGAACCGGCTGGTGCTCGAGGCGGCCGAGGCCGGCGACAAGCAGGTCGACCGGGTACTCAGCCAGGCCGGCAGCGTGCTCGGCGCGGCAGTCGATGACATCATCGGCGCCGTCAACCCGCACGCGGTGATCTTGGGTGGCTTCCTCGGCGTGCTCAGCCCATATCTGCTGCCGCGGCTGCGGGAGCGGCTGGATCGCCGGCTCGGAATGCCCGCATACCGCGAGACCGAGATCATGGCCCTGGAGGAACTGGCCCCGCGGACCGTGAATGGGGCCACCTTGACTGCCCGTGACGCCTGCTTCTACGCCCCACTGACATTGACCCGGCCGATCAGCTGATCGGCGCCTGCCGCCGACATCTCATGGCGCAGGGCTGGACGTCGGGCGACGTCCGGATTGGGTTGGTCAGCTGTTGCTGATGCCCCAGAGCCCCAGTTGCCAGCCCGGTCCGAACGAGGTCGGCGAGATCTGCGTGCCCTGCCGCACGTAGACGTATTCATCCCGCTGCGTGAGCGGCAGCAGGACGACGTCCTTGGCCGCCTGAGCCTGCAAGGTGTCCAGCGCCGAGTCCATCGCGGCCGGCGCGTCGGGGCTGCGGGCCTGCGCGGCGGCCCGGCTGATCGTGCTCGCACTCGACTTGAGCGGATCGTCTAGCAGCGGCTGCAGCCAGGCGATCGCGGTTGGCGTCCACGCTTTCCGATCCTCCAGCAACAGATCGGCGTCGGGGTCTCCCGGACGCAGCCGGACGCTCATCCCGCCGGTGCCCTCCAGCCGACCCCGGAGCTGGTTGGCCACGTCGACGCCGTCCGGGATGGTCGGGTCGTAGCCGAGCGTGAGCGGGATGCGCTTGGACCAGGTGATCTTGGCCTTGGGCGTGCCACCCACCGGAAAGGACGCCCGGTGCCCGGGGACCTGGGGCGGCACGACGGAGTCGATGGTGCGGTCCTCCTGCAGGGCACCCGCGATCACCTCCCGAAGGTCCTCGTTGTTCCGGTACGGCGAGGTCGGGTTCCAGCGCAGCTGCCGGACCTGCGCGCCGGCAAGCACCAGCTGACTGAAGCCGGAGCTGGTCGTCTTGTTCGACGAGGTCTGGATCTGGTTGCTGAGCCGGGACAGCGCGGCCGAGGACAGTCCGCGCCACACCAACTCGGTCTTGTGCGCGTTCATCGCGTCCTCGATGGTCGCGGAGTCTGGTTCGGTCAGCACCTGCAGCGACGGCAGGATGGCCGGGGTTCGCCCGACGTAGTCGTCGAAGCGGGCAAGCACCAGCTTGTTCTTCTCGAACTCGGTGACCTTGAACGGACCTGACCCGACAATCGGGCTGTCGCTGGCCTGCAGCTCGTCCGGGTCGTAGACCTTGCGGTCCACGATCGACGCGGCGGGGCTGGCCAACGCCCAGCCGAACTGCCTGTCGTAGCGACTCAGCACGAACCGCACCGTCATCGGATCGGGTGTCTCGACCCAGCGCAGCGATTCCAGCGCCGAAGTCGACGAGCCGGGCACGTGAAGCCTGATCGCCCGGTCGATGCTGAACTTCACATCAGCCGAGGTGACCGGATCACCGTTGGAGAACTTCAGATTCTCATTCAGGATGCAGGTGAAGACGGTCTTCGAGGTGTACGTGCACTCCCGGGCCAGGTCCGGCTTGTACGCCCAGACGCCGGGGGCGACCTCGGAAACACCGGGTGGGGACATGATGAGCCGCTGGAACACGTTCTGCACCAGGATCATCGAACCCTGGTCGGTCACCGCAGCCGGGTCCGCGGTGACGATCCGATCGGTGGTCATCACCGTAAAGGGACGCGGCGTGCTGCTGGAGCCCGGTGACGTCGACGGTTCCTCACCCTTCTTGGTGCAGCCGTTCGCCGTCAGCAGCAGCGCGACCAGGGCGGCCACCAGAGACACGGCCTTTCTGGTTCGGCCGGTCACGGGCGCACCAAGGTGTCAGCCATCCTCCGAAGATGCATCCGCCCTACCATGCAGGAAATGCTAGTGAGATGCACGACAGGGTAACCCTGACCGCCGGAGTCTCCTCTGCGCAAAGTCGCGGCGCTGGTACACGTCACGGTTCATCGTGTCGGGCCAGGACCTCCGCGGTGAGCAGGACGGCGGCGGCCGTCCAGGTGAGCGGAGCAACCGAGGCCGGGCTGCCATCGGCCAGCACCTTTTCCGGAAAGGACCCGGCCGGCGTACGGTGCCGGCCCAGCCAACCCAGCCAAGCCTCGGCCTGCCCGGTGTCGCCC
>JBKPNA010000300.1:0-5513 GCA_046765695.1 Actinomycetota bacterium
TCGAACTGGCGGATCCGGGCCAGCAGCCCAGCCAGGTCATGGGGCGGATCGGCGTCCCCGTAGGCCTCCTGGTCGGCGAACGGGTCAAGTCCGACGCGTACGCACCAGCCGAGGTCGAGCAGGAACGTCTCCGCACCGACCGCCGCGGCGTACTCCGCCAGCTTGACCATCGACGCCCGGTCGTGTTCGGCGAAGGCCGGGGCTGTTGCGTCGAAGATCACCGTCGCTCCGCCGGCCTCGGCCTGGCGCACCTCGGCATGCAGCCGGGCCGCGGCTGCGTCGAGCCCATCTCCCCAGGTCCACAGCACCCATGGCGAGTGATAGGCCTCACCGCTGCCGAGCACGACCTCACCCGGCGTCAGCCGCTCGCCGCCGCCCAGTGAGGTCCGTCCGTACGCCGCGACCTCGGCCCGATGGGCGACCGCGCCACTGAAGGCGACATGCGCCTGCCACACTTCGCCTCGGCGGAACCTGGCCCACGACTCCCCCAGCACCAGCGATGCCGGACGGCCGGGCACCCCGGTCACTGCCAGCCCGCCGGACGGCAGCGGCACCGACCGGATCGGCAGCTCGCCGAGTTCCACCGCGTGGGTCGCACCCTCCCCCGCGGGCAAGAACAGGTCGAGCCGGTCAAGCCGGTAACGCTCCGGGGCAAGGTTCGTCAAGCCTGCCCGGCACCGCACCACGCCGAAGCGGGTCAACTGGACCGCGAGGTCAAGACTCAGCCTGGCCAGCCGGTCCTCGGCCTGCACGATCACCGTGTCGGCGCCGGCCTCGGTCAGTCCCGGCTCGAGCTCACCCTGGCCGACGAGGCGAACCTCGACCTCGGAGAATTGCGGATCGGTGGTCTGTCCCTCATGGGTGCCTGCCAGGGTCACGACATCGCTCGGCCAGGATCCGAGCTCAGCAACGGGCAGCACAGCGGCCACCGACGCGGCATCGCTCAGCTCGCCGAGGTCGGCGCCCCAGTGCAGCACCGCCGGCAGCCGGGACGGGAGGATCTGCAACAGCAGGCTGACCCCGCCGGAACGCAGGTGCACCAGCGCGGGCCCAGCGCTGTCAGCGCCAGGCCCATTCGCGGGTAGGGTCGCGGCAGCCTGGGACTCGGGCATGGGACTTCCGTAACAGAGCAATCTGGGCTTCGGGCGGCACGAAAGCCGTCAGCGACAACTTACTCAAACCGCACCGGTCGGGAAAGCTGATCGGGCCAACGCCACGCGGGAAGGGGTCATACCCAGCACCACTTGCAGCGGATGGCACGATCGGCGGGTGCAGCTACGCCCTGACCGAGGCGAGGAGAGGACAGGTTCATGACGGACGTGACCGAGCGTCGGTGCGCCGTGATCTTCAATCCCGTCAAGGTGTCCGACGGCTTTCATGACGCGATGGCGCGGCGGATCGCCGCGGCCCGGTGGGCCGAACCCGTCTGGCTGCCGACGGCTGAGGACGATCCGGGCCGGTCGATGGCCGCCACGGCGGTCAAGGAGCGGTTCGACCTGGTCGTGGCGGCCGGCGGTGACGGCACCGTACGGATCGTCGCCGACGGGTTGGCCAACAGCGGCATTCCGATGGGCATCGTGCCGTCCGGTACGGCGAACCTGCTGGCCAGGAACCTGGACATCCCGATGGCCGAAGCCGATGCCATCGAGGTGGTGATGTCCGGTCGCAACCGGACCATCGACCTGATCAAGCTCTCCATCGACGGGCGGGAGCCGGAGCACTACGCGGTGATGGCCGGGATGGGCATCGACGCGATGACCATGGACGAGACCCGGCCGGAGCTGAAGGAGAAGATCGGCACTGCGGCCTACTTCGTGGCCGCGGCCCGCGCCCTGGGCCGGCTGCCCGTGCCGATGACCATTCGGATCGACGACCACCGGCCGCATCACCGGAAAGCCATGATCTGCGTGGTTGGCAACGTCGGCACGCTGCCGGGCAACATCGCCCTGATCCCGGGAGCCGAGCCCGACGACGGCCAGCTGGACGTGTATGTCGCCTCACCTCACCGCTTCACCCAGTGGGTTCGGGTGTTCACTCGGTTGGTCACCCGCCGAGCGAACAGCACGGACCGAGTCGACCAGTGGCGCGGCCGGCGGGTGGAGGTTCGTCTCGACGAACCGGACAGCTACCAGCTCGACGGGGACGTGGTCGGTGAGCTGCGCCGGCTGGTGGCCGAGATCCAGCCGCAGGCGCTCAGCGTTCGGGTGCCCACCTAAGCTTCGGCAATGCCGCGTACCGTGCTGGTCACCGGCGCCTCGGGTTTCGTCGGGTCTCACCTGGCTCGGGCGCTGGCGGAGAAGGGCCACCGCGTACTCGCCATGACCCGGCACCCGCAGGAATACGCCGGCGCCGGAGAGCCGGTCGAGGGCGATGTCACCGACCCGGCGAGCCTCGCCCGCTGCCTGACCGGGGCCGACGCCGCCTACTACCTGGTGCACTCGCTCAGCCGGGACGACTTCGAGGAGCGGGACCGGCAGGCGGCGCGCAACTTCGCTGAGGCCGCGGGCCACGCCGGACTGGAACGGATCGTCTATCTCGGTGGGCTGGGCCGCGACGAGGAGGACCTGTCCGCCCACCTGCGCTCCCGCCGGGAGGTGGAGCGGCTGCTGGCGCAGGGTGAGGTCCCGGTCACCGTGCTCAGGGCGGCGATCGTCATCGGGCACGGCGGCATCTCCTGGGAGATCACCCGGCAGCTCGTCCAGAACCTGCCGGCCATGATCGTCCCCCGCTGGGCGACCACTCGGACCCAGCCGATCGCCCTGGCCGACATGATTCGCTACCTGGTCGGGGTGCTCGAGCCGGCCGAGGCACGCGGACAGATCTACGAGGTGGGCGGTCCCGACGTCTTGACCTATGCCGAGATGATGCAGCGGGTCGCCCGGCTGCACCATCACCGACCGTTGCCGATGCTGAGGGTGCCGCTGCTAACCCCCCGGCTTTCGTCACTCTGGTTGTGGCTCGTCACCGACGTGGACACCGACACCGCGCGCAACCTCGTCGACTCGATGAGCAACGAGGTGGTAGTCACCGACCACTCGATCCGCACGGTCGTGCCTGGGGAGCCGATGGGCTACGACGAGGCCGTACGCGAGGCGTTCCGGCAGCGGGCTGAGGCGTGACCGAGCAACAGGAGCGCTGGCTTCATTATCTGGTCGGCGCGATCCGGCCGATCCTGATCGACAAGGTGGAGCGCGACCACTGGCAGTCCGACAGCGCATTCCGCCGGCGCCGGGTCGTGGTGGCGATCACGATCGTGATCGGGGCGTCGCTGCTCGGCCTCTCGTTCGCCACCGAGCAGGGTGACCCGGCGTTCTATCCCTTGGCCTTCGCCCTGGCAGCGACCTGGACTATCGGCAGCTTCGCCTCCGGACCGCTGCACCTCGGCCACATCAGGTTCCGGGGGGTGCTGCGGCGGCCGATCGTCACACCGATCCTGGTAGGTATCGCGCTTGCTGCCATCTTCACCGCCGGCGCGCTGGTGGTTCGGACCATTCCGCCGCTGGCCAGCCTGACCGAGGACGTGATCGGCTACGCCCGGGAGGGCAACCTCGCGCTCGTCTTCGTCATCCTGATCGTCAACGGAATCGCCGAAGAGCTGTTCTTCCGCGGCGCGCTGTTCGCGGCCATCGGCGTGCGCTACCCCGTGCTGATCTCGACGGTGATCTACTGCCTGGCCACGGTACCTGGCGGCAACCCGCTGCTGGTCTTCGCCGCGGCCGTGCTCGGCACGGTGGTCGCGCTACAACGGCGGGCGGGCGGCGGCGTACTCGCGCCGATCCTCACCCACCTGACCTGGTCATCCGCAATGCTGTTCGCGCTGCCGCCGCTCTTTCGCTGACTAGACGGCCGGCGGCGGACCCTCGTAGCGGTTCTCCTGGACGTGCTTCGTCCGTCCGCGCTGTGCCTGCATCACCAGGGCGGCGACCAGAGCTATTACCCCCGCGATGATCAGGATGATGCCCAGAGTGTCGTCGCTGACGAACGGCAGGTTCACGTTCAGCGCGAACAAGAGGATCGCACCGATGACGATCAGGACGATGCCGAGACCGATTCCCATGCTTACACCGTAAACTGCCGGCTGCTCCCGCGTCGTCTATACACGCAAGTCGCAGCAAACGGTGCTAACTCGCCTTCTTGGCGGCCTTCTTCTTGGCTGGAGCCTTGCTGGCCGACTTCTTGGCCGCGCCTTTCCTGGCCGGAGACTTCTCGGCCGGCTCCTTACCGTCCGACCCACCGCCACCGGCGCGGGCGGCCCGGTTGCGCTCAACGCTCTGCCGCAAGGCCTCCATCAGATCGACCACCTCGGCCTCGTCGGCCTTCTCCCCCTCCTCGCCGAACGTTGCCGCGGTGTCCAGCTTGTCGCCCTGCTCGATCTTGGCCGCGATCAGCTTCCTCAGCTGCTCCTGGTACTCGTCGCTGAACTTGTCCGGGGCGAAGTCGGTCGCCATGTTGTCCACCAGCGAGGACGCCATCTTCAGCTCCTGCGGCGAAACCCGCACGTTGTTCTCGAGGGTGTCGAAGTCCGCCTCGCGTACCTCGTCGTCCCACAGCAGCGACTGCAGCATCAGCACCTTCCCGCGGGCGCGGAGCGCGCCGAGCCGGGTCTTCTGTCGCAGCGAGAACTGCACGATCGCGGTGCGGTCGGTCTCCTCAAGGGTCCGCCGGAGCAGCGCGTAGGCCTTGCTGGCCGACTTCTCCGGCTCCAGGAAGTAGCTGCGATCGAACATGATCGGGTCGATCTGCTCCGACGGGACGAACTCGACGACCTCGATCTCCTTGCTGCGCTCCTCGGGCAGCGACTTCAGGTCCTCGTCGGTGAGCACAACGGTGGTGGAGCCCTCGGCGAATGCCTTGTCGATGTGGGAGTAGTCCACGACCTTGCCGCACACCTCGCACTTGCGCTGGTAGCGGATCCGGCCGCCGTCGGCGTCGTGCACCTGGTGCAGGCCGACGTCGTGGTCCTCCGTTGCGCTGTACAGCTTCACTGGCACATTGACAAGGCCAAACGTGATGGCCCCTTTCCAGATCGACCTCATAGGAATGAACATACGCTGAACGTCATGGCGAAGCCGACGCGCGACCAGACGGTCACCGTCGACGGGCGCCTGATCAAGCTGACCAACCTCGACAAGGTCCTCTACCCGCAGACCCAGACAACCAAGGCGGACGTGCTGGCCTACTACGCAGAGGTCGGGCCCACCATGCTCCCTCATCTGTACGAGCGGCCGGCCACCCGCAAGCGCTGGCCGGACGGCGTGGGCGCGCCCTCGAGCAAGAGAACAGTCTTCTTCAACAAGGACCTCGCGGCCGGCACACCGGACTGGGTGGCCCGGCACAAGATCGCCCACCGGGACCACGACAACTACTACCCCGGGGTCAACGACCTCGCCACGCTGACCTGGCTGGCGCAGCTGGCCGCTTTGGAGATCCACGTGCCGCAGTGGCGGTTCGGCCACGACGGCCAACCCCGCAACCCCGACCGGCTGGTGCTCGACCTCGATCCCGGTCCTGGG
>JBKPNA010000301.1:0-14888 GCA_046765695.1 Actinomycetota bacterium
GCCAGGCCGGCCCGCTGCACCTTGAGGAGAAGCTCACCCGCTCGGAGTTCCAGCGGATGACCTCTGACCTCCTCGACCGCTGCCGCGCGCCGTTCAACTCGGTGATCTCCGACGCCAAGATCTCGGTCGGCCAGATCGACCACGTGATCCTGGTCGGCGGCTCGACCCGGATGCCCGCGGTGGTGGAGCTGGTCAAGGAGCTGACCGGTGGCAAGGAGCCGCACAAGGGTGTCAACCCGGACGAGGTCGTGGCCCTGGGGGCCAGCCTGCAGGCCGGCGTGCTGAAGGGCGAGGTCAAGGACGTGCTGCTGCTCGACGTGACCCCGCTGAGCCTGGGCATCGAGACCAAGGGCGGCGTCTTCACCAAGATCATCGAGCGGAACACCACCATCCCCATCCGGCGCTCGGAGGTGTTCACCACGGCCGACGACAACCAGCCGTCGGTGATGATCCAGGTGTACCAGGGTGAGCGTGACTTCGCCCGGGACAACAAGTCCCTCGGCAACTTCGAGCTGACCGGCCTGCCGCCGGCGCCGCGCGGAGTGCCGCAGATCGAGGTCGCCTTCGACATCGACGCCAACGGCATCGTGCACGTGCACGCCAAGGACCTGGCCACCGGCAAGGAGCAGTCGATGACCGTGACCGGCGGTTCCGCGCTGGGCAAGGACGACATCGACCGGATGGTCCGCGAGGCCGAGTCGCACGCCGAGGAGGACCGGAAGCGCCGCGAGGCGGTCGAGATGCGCAACGAGGCCGACAACCTGGTCTTCCGCACCGAGAAGCTGATCAGCGAGAACGCCGACAAGATCACCGACGACGTGAAGCAGCCGGTGGAGGAGGCGATCGCCGAGGTCAAGACTGCCCTCGAGGGTACCGATGACGAGGCGGTCAAGGCTGCGGTGGAGAAGCTCAACACCACCAGTGCCCGGCTCGGCCAGGCCATGTACGCGGCCGCGCAGGCTGCGCAGCAGCCTCCGACCGAGGCCGGCGAGCCCAGTGACCAGGCGGACACCAACGGCGAAAGCGGATCGGGTACCACCGAGGACGACGTGGTGGACGCGGAGATCGTCGACGAGGAAGCCAATAAGTGACCGAGCGTCTATCTGAACACGAAGGGACCGGGCAGTCTGACGGCGAACATCGCGGTCCGACTGTCCGGGACCGGCGCCGGATCGACCCGGAGACGTACGAGGTTCGGGAGCCGCAGCAGTCTGCGGCTTCTGAGCCCGCTCCGGTCGAGCCCGCCGACGAACAAGGAGCATCTGAAGTGACCGAGCTGACCGCAGCGCTGGCCGAGCGGACCAGCGATCTGCAGCGGCTGCAGGCCGAGTACGTCAACTACAAGCGCCGGGTCGACCGTGATCGGGACCTGTCTCGCAAGCTCGGCATCGAGAGCGTGTTGAAGGACCTGCTCTCGGTGCTCGACGATCTGCGCTCCGCCCGGGAGCACGGTGAGCTGACCGGCGCGTTCAAAGCCGTCGGGGACGAGGTCGAGCGGATCACCGGGAAGCACGGCCTCACCTCCTTCGGCACCAAGGGCGATCCGTTCGACCCGCACATCCACGAGGCACTGCTGCACGCGCACGCCGAGGGGATCGACGGGCCCACCTGCGTGGAGATCCTCCAACCCGGATATCGGGTCGGCGACCGCGTGCTGCGGCCGGCGCGGGTGGCGGTGGCCGAACCCGAGCCCAGCCCCAAACCCGACCCGGAACCGGAGCAGGCCGATTCGGCCGGCAGGCCCGCGGACGAGCCGGAAAGCGTCGAGCAAGAGCAGTAGGAGCGCGCAGCGCATCATGAGCACGATGACCGAGGGGAGGCGTACATGAGCACCAAGGAGTGGATCGAGAAGGACTTCTACAAGGTCCTCGGTGTGTCCAAGGACGCCAAGCCCGAGGAGATCAAGAAGGCCTACCGCAAGCTGGCTCGACAGAACCACCCGGACCAGAACCCCGGCAACGCCGCCGCGGAGCAGCGGTTCAAGGAGATCTCGGAGGCCTACGACACCCTGTCCCACGAGGACAAGCGCAAGGAGTACGACGAGGCCCGCCGGCTCTTCGGCAGCGGAGGCTTCCGGTTCCCCGGCAGCGGGCAGCGCGCCGGCGGCCCGTCGGTCGACGACCTGTTCCGCAACGCCAGTGGTGACGGTGGCCTGGGTGACCTGTTCGGCGGCCTGTTCAACGGCGGCGCGTCGACGCGTACCACGCGCTTCTCGACCTCCCGCGGTCCACGCCGGGGGAGCGACGTCGAGGGTGAGGTCACCGTCGACTTCATCCAGGCCATCGAGGGCGTCACGGTCGGCATGCAGATGATCTCCGACGCCCCGTGCGAGGCCTGCCACGGCACCGGGGCCAAGGCCGGCACCATCCCGCATGTCTGCCCGACCTGCCAGGGCAGCGGCATGCAGACCTCGACCTCCGGTGGTGTGTTCGCGGTCACCGAGCCCTGCCGGGAGTGCCGCGGTCGCGGCATGGTGGTCGACGACCCGTGCCCGGTGTGTCTTGGCTCGGGACGCGGCAGGTCCACGAAGACCATGCAGGTGCGGATCCCGGCCGGGGTCACCGACGGTCAGCGCATTCGGCTCAAGGGCCGTGGCGGTGCCGGGGAGAACGGCGGGGCGCCCGGCGACCTGTACGTCACGGTGCACGTCCGGCCGCATGCAGTGTTCGGCCGCAAGGACGACAACCTGACCCTGACCGCGCCGGTGACGTTCACCGAGGCGGCCCTGGGCGCGGAAATCGAGGTGCCGACCCTGGGCGGGGCGCCGGTCAAGCTCCGGATTCCTCCTGGCACGCCGAACGGGCGCACCTTCCGGGTGCGCGGTAAGGGTGTCTCCAAGCGGGACGGCAGCAGGGGCGACCTGCTGGTCACGGTCGAGGTGATCGTGCCGGCGGCGCTCAACGACCAGGCCCGTCAAGCGCTCAGCTCCTATGCCGAGGCGGTCGGGACCAGCAACCCGCGGGCGAAGCTGTTTTCGGCGAGTAGGTAGCCAAGAGTGACCACGAGTGAACTTCCGCAGCGCATCGACCACGACGCGCCGGTCTTCGTGATCTCGGTTGCCGCGCAGTTGGCCGGGATGCATCCGCAGACCCTGCGGACCTACGACCGGATCGGTCTGGTGCAGCCGCGGCGTACGCCGAAGCGAGGCCGCCGCTACTCGGCCCGCGACATCACCAAGTTGCGGCTGGTCCAGAAGCTCTCGCAGGACGAGGGCATCAACTTGGAGGGCATCCGCCGCATCCTGGCGATGCAGGACGAGATCGACGAGCTGCGCACTCGATTGCAGGAAATGGGGCAGCTGCTCGCCGCCGTGCGAGCAGCTCCGCCGGGGTCTCGCCTCTTCACCGCAGACCCCATCGGCCGAGTCCATCTCGGCGGCACCGGCGTCCGATCGATGCCTCGAGCCATCACCCGCAACTGACTCCCTCGCGGCGGTTTTCCGATGTGTTACAGCTGACGTAGCACCCGTCGCCGGCGGCCCCGAGGCAGGGCAGCCCAGGCTGCGGAAGTGCGGCTCCTACGATTCCGTTATGTCTGCGCCGTCGGTGTTGTTTCTGGGCGGGAGCGGGATCATCAGCTCCGCCTGTACCGAGCGTTGCCTGCAGCTCGGGATGAAGGTGTTCGTCCTCAATCGAGGGACCAGCAAGACACGTCCGATCCCGGACGCCTGCCAGCAGCTCGTCGGGGATCTGAGCGAGCCTGACTCCGTCCGGGCCGCCATCGGTGACCTGAGCTTCGACGTGGTGGCGGACTTCCGGGCGTTCAGCCCGGCCGAGGTGCAGACGCGCCTGGAGATCTTCCGCGGCCGGATGGGCCAGTACGTGTTCATCAGCTCCGCATCGGCCTACCAGACGCCACCCGGACGCCTTCCCGTCACCGAGTCGACTCCATTGCGGAATCCTTTCTGGCAGTACTCCCGCGACAAGATCGCCTGCGAGGACCTGCTGATGGCGGTGTACCGGGACGAGGGGCTGCCGATAACGATCGTGCGTCCCTCCCATACCTACGACAAGACGCTGCTGCCCTTCGACGGCGGCTGGACAGTCGTGGACCGGATGCGCCGAGGCGCCGAGGTCGTGGTTCATGGCGATGGTACGTCGCTGTGGACTCTGACGCACCAGCGAGACTTCGCGAAAGCCTTCGTCGGCTTGCTGGGTCATCCGGCTGCCGTCGGCGACACCTTTCACATCACCTCAGACGAGTGGCTGTCCTGGAACCAGATCTTCTCGATCGTCGCGGCTGCGGCGGGCGTGGAGGCCAGGCTCGTCCACGTTCCCTCTGACGCCATCGCCGCTGCCGATCCCGACTGGGGAGCTGGGCTGCTAGGGGACAAGGCACATTCGATGGTCTTCGACAACTCCAAGGTCCGCCGCCTGGTCCCGGATTTCACGGCCGACATACCGTTCGTGTCCGGTGCGCGAGAGATCCTCGACTGGTATGACGCCGACCCGAGCCGCCAGCGCGTGGATGCTGCGATGGACGCAACGATGGACCGGCTGGTCGACGCTTACCGGGTGTGAGCGGTAGATAGCTCGAGGAGACGGCCGGGTGCAGCGCCGTCGGCTCAGTTCGTCAGCGTGGCGCTGCTTGCCTGGCGAGGAGGTCGCGGAACCACAAGCCGCTGTCCTTGATGACGCGCCGCTGGGTGGGGAAGTCGACATAGACCAGACCGAACCGCCTGGTGTAGCCGAATGCCCATTCGAAGTTGTCCATCAGGCTCCACGCGAAGTAGCCGCGCAGCGGAAGATTCGACTCCACCGCCTGCTGGCAGGCAGCCACATGCAGCTCGAAGTAGTGCCGCCGCTCCTCGTCGTGCACCGCATCGTCCGGTCCGACGGTGTCCGGGTAGGCCGCACCGTTCTCGGTGATGTACACCGGCAACTCGGGTGCCAGCGCGTGCACCATCTCGATCACGTCGAGCAGCCCGTCGGGATGGATCTCCCACCCCATCTGGGTCTTGGCCGCACCGGTATCCACCATGTGCGCCCGCTCACTACCCGGGTGGGCGCTCACCATGGAGGGATCGCTGAAGCTCCCGTTCTTGGGCCCGGCCACGGTGTGCCGGCTGTAGTAGTTCACCCCGAGGAAGTCGATCGGTGCAGAGATCAGCTGGAGATCGGCCCTCCGGTCAGCGAACCAGTCCGCCACGCCCGCGTCGGCCAACACATCCTGGGGATACTCGCCCGACAGCACCGGGTGCAGGAACAGCCGGTTCTGCTGTCCGCCCACCCTGCGGACGGCCTCGAGATCGTTCGGGGCCTCGGACGCCGGCCGCACCGAGTACAAGTTGAGGGTGAGCCCGACTTCTGCGTCTGGGCGGGCCTGGCGGAGCGCGCCGACCGCTTGACCATGCCCCAGCAGCAGGTGATGAACGGCCTCCAGGGCTCGCGTCCCCAAGGTCTTGCCCGGTGCGTGCACACCTGATGCGTAGCCGAGGAATGCCGAGCACCATGGCTCGTTCAACGTGATCCAGTGCTGGATGACATCGCCGAGGGCCTCGGCAGTCACCGCCGCGTAGTCGGCGAATCGTTCGGCGACGTCACGGTTCAGCCAGCCACCTGCGTCCTCGAGGGGCTGTGGCAGGTCCCAGTGGTACAGCGTCGCGTACGGGGTGATGCCGTGCTGCAGGCAGGTCTCGGCGACCCGTCGATAGAAGTCCACGCCAGCAGGATTCGGCTTCCCGGTCCCGGCGGGCAGGATCCTCGGCCAGGCGATGGAGAACCGGTACGCGTTCATGCCGAGATCGGCGAGGATGGCCAGATCCTCGGCATAACGGTGATAGTGGTCATCGGCCATGTCCCCGGTCTGCCCATCTGCGATCTTGCCTGGCGTGTGCGCGAAGGTGTCCCAGATGCTGGCGCCTCTGCCGTCTTCGGCCACGGCGCCCTCGATCTGGTAGGAGGCGGTAGCCGTGCCCCAGACGAAATCGTCGGGAAAGTTCCTCATCCGAATTCTCCTTGCCGGTCAGGTTCAGGTCGACGGCTGGAAGTCCAGCCGGCTGTGTCTAGGCGGCAGCAGCGGTTCCAGCGTCTCAAACAGCTCCGGAGGCAGCTCTGTTGCCGAATTTCTTGACAGTGACCAGCGTGGGTCGCATGACAGGATGCGAGGCGCCGAGGCGCCGGAGTGCAAACCAGGTTGCCCCGGGTGCGATTTAGCTTCGACCGCGACCCGAGGGCGACGTGTCAGAGCCTGAGCGAGCCATGGCTCGGTGAGGTTCCGACACATTCGTGCGGGAGCGTCCATTCGCTGGGTCCCTGACCAGGATGGTGTGCTGCTCGGCCACCAGGCCGTCCCGCAGCTCGGCGGTACTCGAAGCTATTTCGTGGCTGCCGTCGCGCTGCACCCGCGAAACGGTGTACGCGATCCGGTCAGCTCCGTCGATGGCCCGAACCACCTGCTGCCTGACATACCTTCGGCAGTTGCCCCGCACCCAGTCAGCGATGGCGTCCTTGCCCTTGAGGACATGTGGTGAGCTGGGCGGGTTGTCGGGGTCTATCAGCTCGACTTCTGCCCAGTCGGCGTACGCGGCAATCCATGACTCGGCATCGCTGGCGTCGATCGCCCGCCTGAACTCGGTCAAATCGAAGTGCCTTCCGGTGGGCTCCGATCCGACCAAGGGCAGGCAGATCACGGTGACATGGATGCCGTCGGGCCAGTGCTCTGCCTTCGGGTCCAGCTCCGAGCTCTCCTCGTGACACCGTCGGGTTGCGGCGACCCGCCGCAGTTGCACGGCCTCTGGATGGGTCTGATCGCCGTCGACGGTAAAGGCCACGTCGGTGCCTGGCACGTACCACGCGATCTCGCTGTACTCAGGCACCCGGATGACCAGATGACCGTCGCTGATCGTATAGGTCACGACGACCGTTTGACGCCCCCTGCCCGACATGTAACTGAGGCGTCCTTCCTGCCGGCGAAGCAGCAGGTCTCGCTCTGCAGGTGTGATCTGGTTCGCGACGGCGACGCGCGAAAGTTGCTCCGAGTGCAGCATCGGTGATCGTCCTGACTCATGCGGCTGGCTGGACGGTGGGGCGACGGTGATCATCATCGCTGGAGCGCGACTGGTGACGACCTTGGGATGGTGGCGGGTCTGCTTCAGCAGCACTTCATTCTATTTTTCGCCACTGCCCAAAGAAAGGCTCCGGGTCGCATAGTTCAGCCACGCAACCGGTTTTTTTTCCCTTGACGTATCAGATCCCACCCGGGCCTACTCAGGATTTCGTAACCCCCATACCAACCAGGGAAGGACTTCTCTCATGACCGATCAGCCGGAGCAAGTACCCGCGAGGCCCTCGCTGAGCGAGGCGAACCTCTTCGACGTCACCGGCCCGATCATCGTCAGCTACTCCCGCAGCAGCATCGCCGGAATTCCGCAGCTCTCCTACGCCGACGCCGAGCAGACGCTCAACTTCTCTGGCGATGAGCTCACCCGCGTGGATGTCACAGCCGGGGAGTTGGTGACGGTGACTCTCCAAGATGTCGTCGATGGCTTCGTCCGGACTTTCACCATCTTGGTGCCGAAGGTGCAGCTTCCTCAGGGTGGCGAAGTCGAGTTCGACGCCGTGGGCATCGAGACGGTCGACCGCAGTGGGGCCTTCGTCGGTGCACCGGGGCCGGAAGGCGTGCTGCAGACCTATCGCGTGCACGATCTGCACGGGGTCGCCCAGTTGGTCGATTTCTGAGGGCGGGCGCCAGACTGGCCGACCGGGCCCGGCGGGGTCAGTCGGTTTCGTGCCGTCGCTGCCAGCGGCCTCGCGCGAGGTCCAGCGCCTCAACCAGCAAGAGCTTGGCGAGTTCCGTGGTTCTCGGTCCTGGGTTCACGATCGACACCCAACCCTGCCCGGCGTAGATCGGATGCGGCAACAGCACGTCGAACTCGGCGTAGTCGTAGGAATCGGTGTGCTGGCCGTGCTCGACGGGCGAGTGCCCGAGCAACCGCTCGTACGGGGCGCGCCCGACCGCGATGTTCAGCCGGAAGACTTCGTCGCGGTCGAGCTGCGACTCCGTGTCGAAGCCGGGGTAGTTGCTGCAGACGAGAGTCGCGAACGGGAATCGCCGGTTCGCCTCGCTGCCCTCGGGGTCGTAGAAGATGAACGAGTCGCCCCAGGCCGACTCCGGCGCTCCGGACTCGGCCGAGGCGGTGATCGCGACGACGTCGTCGAGGCTGGATACGAAGTCGATGATCTCCGTTTCAGTCATGACTGCACTGTGCGGCCTTTCCTCGCGTTTGCGCCACATATATCTGCCGCAGACGCGAGGAGATGCCGTAAAGGCGAGCAAACCCGCCGGGAAACGCCGTCCGCACCGGTAAGGGCGGCCCCTCACCGGTGCGGACGACGTTTCAGGCTGAGCCCGGCCTAGAAGGTGTCGGCCACCGCCGTCACCGCCGCACTGGACTGACCGCCGCCGGGCTGCACCACGCCGTTGACGGTGAGCGTGTACAGCGCCTCCGGCTGGAACTGCTCGGTCGGCTCGTCGTAGCTGACCACCGCCACCACCCGCGGATACTTCCGGAACTTGGCGAGATCAGCGCGGTTCAGCGTGAAGGACCGGTGGGCGTAGGTCTTGACCAGCACCTTGTGCTTGGCCGTGTCCAGACCGACCAGCCGGACGTTCCAGGCTGCCACTGGGACCGGTCGGACCTGGGTCCGCGACTTGAACGGCGCGGTGCTCGAGCCGTCGCTGACCAGTGTGTCGCCGACCTTGACGTCGTCGACGTACCACCCGCCGTCGTTCACCCCACCGTCGCTGACGTACCGGAAGCCGATCAGCACGGTCTGGCCGGCGTACGCGCTCAGATCGAAGGTCTGCGTCACGAAGGCGTCGGAGTCACCGTTCAGGGCCGGCCCGTACGGTCCGTCGACGGTGTTGGCGTTGGCCAGCGCGGTGTAGGTCACTCCGCCGTCGGTCGAGATGACGGTGTACGCGTAGTCGTATCCCTCCTCGGCCAGGTGCCGCTCGGTGTAGGTCAGCGTCGGGTTGGCGGTGGGCACGGTCACCTGGGTGATCGCCGTGGCGTCGAGATTGCTCTCGTTGCCGGACCAGAGCACCGGGTTCCCCTCGCGACCGGGCGCGTTGGTCACACTGGTCCACCGCAGCGGCTCGGGCACCAGGGTCCGGGCTCCGGAGAACGACAGCGACCGCAGGTCCTTGCCGTTGAGGTAGAGACCGCTGGCGGCCCGCAGCGCGACGTAGTCCGCACCGTTTGCGGGGGCGCCTGGACGCGCGTACGCCGCCGGGTTGCCCAGGTTGAACGTCGAGTTCAGGCTCTTCGTGGTGACCCGGGCCTTGCTGATCCCCCGGACCTTGCCCTTCGGGGTGTCGACGTAGCGGTCCACCAGCATGGCGACCTGGAAGTCGTGCAGCACGGTGTAGACGTCGACCCCGTCGGCGAAGCCGTCCAGAGCGTGCTGCAGGCTGACCAGACCCTGCGCCTCACCGTCGCGGTGCAGCCGGGTAAGGAAGCCGAGACCGTAGCGGTCGTAGAGGAACAGCATCAGCGAGTAGGCCTCCCCGTAGTCGGCCAGGATCGCATCGGCGGGCGGCTGGTCGCCCCACAGGGTGAGAGAGTTCTCCGGTCCACCGCAGTCGCGTGGATTCGGGTTGTAGGGCGTCATGACGATGCCGAAGCCCTGGTAGCAGTAGATGTGGCTGTCCGCACCCCGCTCGAAGACGGTCTTGCTCGCGTCGACGTAGCCGGTCAGGGTCTGGGCGAAGTCCGAGAGACCCTCGTTGATCCAGTTCACCTCGTTGGGATCGGTGTAGTAGTGCAGCAGGTGCTGGTACTCGTGCGCGAAGGTGCCCTCGTACAGGAACGGGCGGGCCGGACGGCTCGTGCAGCGGTCGCTGGTGGGCTCGTCCGGCGGGTTTGCCGTGGTGCGGTGCGCCCAGTCAAAAGCGTCGATGGTCATCACGTTGCGGTCGAGCAACTCGTTGATCTGGGAGGAGAAGAACCCGGCGATGTAGGTGGGAGCCTCGTTGACGCCCAGCCAGTAGTTGTCGTCGCGGACGTTGTCCACCAGCGTCATGATCTTGTTGCCGTCGCCGGTGGGGTCGACGCCGGACACGACGTTGCCGCTGCCGTTGCGGTCGGGCGCGACGCTGAAGGCGGCCGACTCCTTGGGAAAGATGTTGCTGTCGAACTGGTTGGCCAGTTCCTCGGCCTGAGCACGGGTCACCGTCGTCGTGTTGGGGATCTGGGTCCGGCAGTCGCCCGCGGGAAAGCTCGTGTCGTCGGCCACCCACACCTCGATGTGGGCCCCGACCGCCTGCAGCGTGTAGGACTTGCGGTAGAGGATGCCGTTGTAGTCATCCAGGGCGAGCAGCGTCCGGGTGGTGCCTACCGGCGGCGTGCCCGCTGCTTCGGACTCGGCCTGGGTGCGCTGCTGGGCCTCGGTCGACGCCTTCGTCGACGCCTTCCCAGCCATGTCCAGCTTCTTGGTCGAGTAGGCCTTCTTGAGCGGCACCTCCCGGACGTCACTGGTGACCGCGTGCTTGCGCGCAGGTGCACCGGGCTGGGCGGTGGCCGTCGGCGGAGCGGCGATCGAGAGCCCGAGCGCGATGACCGCGGCAACTGCGGCGACGGCTCGGCGGCGGAATGCGCCGGACGACCACGTGAAGTGGTCGGGAGGCGTGCGGAAAGCCATAGATCCCCCTGAGATGGCAGAACGGACAGTCAAGACGCAAGATCTAGTACATAAACGGTCTGGAGCACAAGACGCCAGGCCCAAGTGGTCGCCTGTCGACAGGAATTAATTCCGGCAGTTGAGCGGAAGTGGGTTGGCGAGCCAAGGCCCGGCTGAAGCCCTCAACAGACCACTCGAGTCGCCACTCAGGCTGGAATACGGACGGAGCACCAAGGGTTGAGTGACATAGACTCAACTTACGCACGGACCAATGAAGGACCACCGTATGGACACCAACAAACTGACCACCAAGAGCCGCGACGCAGTCTCGACGGCGCTCCGCATGGCGCTGACCAACGGCAACCCCAACGCCGAGCCGGCGCATCTCCTGCACGCGTTGCTGGCGGTTCCCGACAACACAGTCGCTCCACTGTTGCAGGCGGTAGGCGCCGATCCTGCGGTGGTCGATGCCGCCGCGCAGGGAGCCATCGCCAAGCTGCCGTCCGCCAAGGGCTCTTCGGTCAGTCAGCCGGCACTGTCGGGCTCATTCGCCCGGGTGATGGCCGACGCGGAGAACCGGGCAGAGCAGATGGGCGACGCGTACGTCGCGACCGAGCACCTGCTGATCGGGCTTGCGACCGTCCAGTCCGAGGCGCGGAAGATCCTGATCGATCTCAAGGTGACCCACGACGCGCTGATCCGCAAGTTCAACGAGATGCGCGGCAGCAAGCGCGTGACCAGCCCCGAGGCCGAGGGCACCTCATCGGCCCTGGATCAGTACGGTGTCGACCTGACGGCCATGGCACAGGACGGCAAGCTCGACCCGGTGATCGGCCGGGACGCTGAGATCCGTCGGGTGGTGCAGGTGCTCGCCCGGCGCACCAAGAACAACCCGGTGTTGATCGGCGAGCCCGGAGTGGGCAAGACAGCCGTGGTCGAGGGACTGGCCCAGCGGCTGGTGGCCGGTGACGTGCCCGACTCACTGAAGGGTCGGCGCCTGGTCAGTCTCGACCTGTCCAGCATGGTCGCCGGCGCGAAGTACCGCGGCGAGTTCGAGGAGCGGCTCAAGGCCGTGCTTACCGAGATCCGCGACGCAGCGGGTCAGATCATCACCTTCATCGACGAGCTGCACACCGTGGTCGGTGCGGGCGCGACCGGCGACTCCTCCATGGACGCCGGCAACATGCTCAAGCCGATGCTGGCCCGCGGTGAGCTCCGCATGATCGGCGCCACCACCCTGGACGAGTACCGCGAGCGGATCGAGAAGGACCCCGCGTTCGAGCGGCGGTTCCAGCAGGTCTTCGTCGGCGAGCCCAGCGTCGAGGACACGATCGCCATCCTGCGCGGGCTGCGGGAGCGGTACGAGGCACACCACAAGGTCGCCATCACCGACGCGGCGCTGGTTGCGGCGGCGAGCCTGTCCAACCGCTACATCACCTCCCGGCAGCTGCCGGACAAGGCCATCGACCTGGTCGACGAGGCCGCGTCCCGGCTGCGGATGGAGATCGACTCCTCGCCGGAGGAGATCGACCAGCTGCGGCGTACGGTCGAGCGGATGCAGATGCAGAAGTTCGCGCTGGAGAAGGAGTCCGATCAGGGCAGCATCGAGCGGCTGCAGCGGCTGAACGAGGAGCTGGCCAACGCCGAGGAGGAGCTGCGCAGCCTGGAGGCGCGCTGGGAGGCCGAGAAGAAAGGCCTGAACCGGGTCGGTGAGCTCAAGGCCGAGATCGACGAGCTGCGCAGCGCCGCCGACCGGGCACTCCGCGACGGCGACCTGATGAAGGCCAGCGAGATCAACTACGGCGCGATTCCTGCGCTGGAGAAGGAGATGGAGGCTGCGGCCGCTGCCGAGAGCCAGCTGCCGTCGATGGTGCATGAGGAGGTCGGCCCGCAGGACGTGGCCGAGGTCGTGGCGAGCTGGACCGGCATCCCGGTCGGCCGGCTGCTGCAGGGTGAGACCGAGAAGCTGCTGAGCATGGAGGCGCGGATCGGCGAGCGACTGATCGGACAGAAGGCCGCCGTACGCGCGGTCTCGGATGCCGTGCGCCGCTCCCGGGCCGGCATCTCCTCACCCGATCGGCCCACCGGGTCCTTCCTGTTCCTCGGCCCGACCGGTGTCGGCAAGACCGAGCTGGCCAAGTCGCTGGCGGAGTTCTTGTTCGACGACGAGCGGGCAATGATCCGGATCGACATGAGCGAGTACTCCGAGAAGCACTCGGTCGCCCGGCTGGTCGGCGCGCCGCCCGGCTACATCGGCTACGAGGAGGGTGGCCAGCTGACCGAGGCCGTCCGGCGCCGCCCGTACGCGGTGGTGCTGCTGGACGAGGTGGAGAAGGCCCACAGTGAGGTGTTCGACATCTTGCTGCAAGTGCTCGACGACGGCCGGCTGACCGACGGGCAGGGCCGCACGGTGGACTTCCGCAACGTGATTTTGATCCTGACCTCGAACCTCGGCTCGCAGTTCCTGGCCGACCAGACGCTGTCGCAGGAGGTTAAGAGGGACGCGGTGATGAACGTGGTGCGGAGCTCGTTCAAGCCCGAGTTCCTGAACCGGCTGGACGAGATCGTGCTGTTCGACTCGCTGGGTACCGAGGGTCTGGCCAGCATCGTGGAGATCAACCTGAAGCGGCTGAACGCCCGGCTGGCCGACCGCCGGATCGCCGTCGACGTCACACCGGCGGCGAAGGAGTGGCTGGCGCTCACCGGGTTCGATCCCGTCTACGGGGCCAGGCCGCTGCGCCGGCTGATCCAGACCACCATCGAGGACGAGTTGGCCCGCAAGGTGCTGTCCGGTGAGGTGCTGGAGGGCGACACCGTCACCTTCGACGTCGACGAGGGGTCCGACGGCCTGCGCATCGTCGAGCCGGAGACGGTTCCCGTCGCCTCCTGAACGGTCCGCCACGCGGTGGCACCCGGGCATAACGTCCATGCACCGACGTGGACGTGGTAGGACGGACGTGGCGAGCGTGCCGGTGCGCTCCTCGGGGGCAACATCCCGAGGAGCGCCATGGGCATCCGCAGGATCCTCATTCTGTGCACAGCGGTGCTGGTTGTCTGCGCCCTGCCACTGTCGGCTGTTCAGCCGGCCGGGGCGACTCCGCCGGGCTGCACGGTGGGCGCGCCATCTGACTTCAACGGCGACGGGTTCTCCGATGCCGTTGTCGCGGACCCGTACGCGACTGTCGACGGGCAGGCCGAGGCAGGCCGGGTGGTGGTGCTCTACGGCGACGACACCGGCCGGCTCGGCGAGGGCGGCGGCCGGGGCGAGTTGGCTCAGGGCCACAGCAAGGTGAACGGCACCGCCGAGGCCGGGGACCGATTCGGGTTCTCTCTCGCCGCGGCGGACATCGACTGTGACGGTCGCACCGACCTGGTGGTCGGCACCCCGTACGAGGACATCGGCGGGTTCGTCGACACCGGCATGGTGCAGGTGATCTGGGGTGGCCCCCTCGGCCTGGGGGACTGGTCGCTGTCCCGCGAGTACTACCAGGGCAGCTTCTCCCAACCTCAGAAGGGCGGTGACCTCTTCGGCTACGCCGTCGGTGCGTTGGACTATGTCGAGCAGCCCGGTACTGGCGCGCCCAATGCTTCCGAGCTGGCAATAGGAGTCCCTGGAGGCGACCTGGGCAGCGACTTCGACGCGGGTTGGGTCGGTACGGTGACCCCGTCGTCGAGCGCCCCGCAATTACACCTGTTGACCGAGGACACGACCGGGATCTCGGATGTGGCTGAGCCGGGTGACCGGTTCGGCACCTCGGTGTCGCTCGGCTATTTCCTCGGCGATGCTGCCACCCCGGATGTCGCGGTCGGCGCACCGTATGAGGATGTGGGCGACGCCAGCGATGCCGGGACCGTCACCATCGCGCGGGATTTTCCGCTGGGCAGCGGTGGGGTGGTCAATGACCAGAACTCTCCAGGGGTGCCCGACGTCGTCGAGTCGGGTGACCGGTTCGGTTTCAGCATGGATTCGATGCGCACAGGCAGCACCACCCGGTTGGCGGTGGGGGGGCCGTATGAGGGTGTCGGCTCGGCGGCGAGCGCGGGCTTGGTGCAAGGATTCAGCGGGAACGGCACCACCTTGACCCCGGGAGTAGGCCTCACCCAGAACACCGCGGGGGTGTTCGACGAGTCGGAGACGGGTGATCTGTTCGGCGAGCGCGTGGCGTGGGCACATCCCGGGCTCGGAGATCCGGGGAGCTGGCTGGCGGTCAGCGTGCCGTCGGAGCTGTCTCTTATACACATCTCCGAGCCCACGAGACATTGGCT
>JBKPNA010000302.1:0-12697 GCA_046765695.1 Actinomycetota bacterium
GTACGGCGCCGGCTGGAGGAGCTCACCAAGGAGAACGAGGCCGAGGAACGGTACCGGGTGCTCGGAGAGATTATTCAGCGGGCTCAGGTAGCGGCAGCCACGGATCCAGAGTGGCTCGCGACGGATTGGGATGCCGAGCTCTATGACGAAGACACCGGACTTCCCCGGTGATCATCGACTCCTCGGCAGTGGTGGCGATCCTGGCCAAGGAATCGGGGCATGAGCCCTATGCGACCGCCCTCCTAAGCGCCACCGATCTAAGGCTGTCGGCGGGTACCTACCTCGAGATTGGCCTTGTTGTCGACCGTCATCCCAACAGACTGCTTCCCCGAGCCTTCGACCAGCTTCTCGTAGCGGCGGAAATCCGAATCGAGGCGGTCACCGAGCAGCAGGCACGGATTGCGCGTGCGGCGTATCGGGACTTCGGCCGGGGTTCCGGTCACCCCGCAAGGCTCAACTTCGGCGACTGCTTCGCCTATGCCTTGGCCATCGATCGGAACGAAGCGCTGTTGTTCAAGGGGGACGACTTCAGCCACACCGACGTGCGCAGCGCCTTGGCAGGACTCCGGCCCAGCAAGAAGCAGCTCTAGAACAGGTCCCGTAGGTACCATGCCCCCGTGACCACAGTGCCTGCGCGAGACCGGGCGGGCGGCCGCGCGGGCCGAATGCCGAGGGACCAGCGCCGGGCGCAACTGCTGGACGCCGCCAGTGAGGTCTTCACGACCCGCGGTTACCACGCCGCCGCAATGGATGACATCGCGGAGGCGGCCGGAGTGTCGAAGCCCGTGCTGTACCAGCACTTCGAGTCCAAGCTCGATCTCTACCTGGCGCTGCTGGACCGGAGCTGCGAGCGGCTGGCCGTCGTGCTCGCCGACGCCCTGGCCTCCACCACCGACAATGCCGAGCGGGTGGTCGCCGCCGTCGGCGTTTTCTACGACTTCGTGTCGGCGACGAGCGGGGAGTTCCGCTTCGTCTTCGAGTCGGACCTGACCGGCGACAACACCGTGCAGCGCAGGCTCTGGCGGGTCAACAACGACATCGCCGACGCCATCGCGCGGGTGATCGCCGAGGACACGGCGCTCCCCGTCGCTGAGGCCAAGCTGCTGGCCATCTCCCTGGTCGGCTTGGCGCAGGTCAGCGCGCGCTTCTGGGTCTCGGCGGAGAACGCGCAGATCCCATTGGACGAGGCCAAGCAGCTGGTGAGCAATCTGGCCTGGCGGGGCTTGCGGGGATTCCCGCTCACCGAGGAAACCGGCCAGAGACGACAGCGATTCAGCGACTGATCATGTCGTCTCTGACCGGTTTCCGAAGGAACCCGGACCCCGGTCAGCCCTTCTGCAGCGTCGTGGCGCCGGTCATGATCGCCACCGCCTCCGTCGGGGTGTGCGACTTCGGGGTGATCACACCGGCGCAACCGCCGAGCCGGGCGATGTGAATCCGGTCGGACACCTCGAACACGTTGGGCATGTTGTGGCTGATCAGGATCACCGGCAGGCCCTTGCCCTTGATCTGCTGAATGAGGTTCAGCACCTGGCCGGTCTCCTTGACACCGAGGGCGGCAGTCGGCTCGTCCAGCACCACGAACTTCGTGGCGAAGGTGGCTGCCCGGGCCACCGCAACCGCCTGGCGCTGACCGCCGGACAGCGTCTCCACCGCCTGCGCCATGTTCTGCACGGTGGCGATGCCGAGGTTGGCCATCGACTTGCCGGCGTCGGCCTTCATGCCAGACTTGTCCAGCATCCGCAGCACCGAGCCGAGTGGGCCACTGCGCCGCCGCTCCCGGCCCAGGAACATGTTGGCGGCGATGTCCAGAGCCGGAGCGACGGCCAGGGTCTGGTAGACGGTCTCGATTCCCGCCTGACGTGCGTCCTGGGGGGTGCGGAAGTTCACCTCCTTGCCGTCCAGGTACACCTGGCCGGCGTCGGGGATCAACGCCCCGGTCATCGCCTTGATCAAGGTCGACTTTCCGGCGCCGTTGTCGCCGATCACCGCCAGCACCTCACCGGGGAACAGGTCGACATCGACGCCGTCCAGGCCGACGACTCGCCCGAAGGTCTTGATCAGGCCCCGCGCGGAGAGCACGGTCTCGCTGGGATCTGCCAGGATCGGCGGTGCGCCGAGTCCGACAGTGCCCCGCTCCTCCTCGGTGAGATTGTGAGCGGTGAAGTCCGAGGGTGTGGTGGTCATGCTTTCACCTTCCGAATCCACTGGTCGACAGCGACAGCGACGATGATGAGAACGCCGATGGCCAGCACGCGCAGCTGGTCGTCGACTCCGGCCAGGCTCAACCCGATGTTGAACGAGTACACGATCAACCCGCCGAGCATCGTGCCGAGGATCCCGCCACGGCCGCCGAACAGGCTGGTGCCGCCGATCACGACTGCGGTGATCGTCTCCAGGTTGGCGTTGACGATCGCGTTCGGGCTTGCGGTTCCGGCCCTGCCAATCAGCGCCCAGGCGGTTAGGCCGTAGATGAGTCCGGCCACCGTGTAGACGCTGAGCAGCACCCGGTCGACCCGGATGCCAACCAGTCGCGCCGCCTCGATGTCATCTCCCACGGCGTAGACATGCCGGCCCCACGCGGTCTGGCTCAGCGCGAACCCGACCACGACGGCCAGCAGGATGACGAACAGCACGCCGAGGGTGAGCCGGAACGGTCCAAGCGGAATCGGAGTGCCCATCGCGTTGAGCAGCGGAGGCAGCTGCCGCTTGCCCACGCTTGCCCCGCCGGAGTACAGCAGCCCGATCGCGGTGAAGATGCTGAGCGTGCCCAAGGTGACGATGAACGGCGGCAGATTCAGCCGGGTCACCAACACGCCGTTCAACAGGCCACAGGCCGTTCCGAACGCGATGCCGATGAGCAGTGCCAGTAGCCCTGGTACGCCGTTGTGGGCCGCCAGATTGGCCATCAACAGCATGGACAGAATGCAGATTGCCCCGACTGCCAGGTCGATCCCGGCAGTGAGAATGATCAAGGTTTGGCCGATGGCCAGCGCCGCGATGATCGCCGTCTGCTGGATGATGATCGACAGCGTGGCGGGCTGGGCGAACCGGGGGTTGACGATGGTGAAGACGATGAAGGCGACGACGAGCACCGCCAACGGACTGAGTGCCGGGTGAGAGTGCAGCAGATGCTGGATGCGCTGCACAGGTGATTGGCGCCGCATGGCGAACTGTTCAGCCGCAGTCGCAGGCGCCTGGGTGGTATCAACGCTCATGAGGAGTTCCTTGCTTTAGGTCGGGTGGGAACCGGGAGATCTGCCTGGCTGGCTCCGGAGATCCGGAGCCAGCCGGCAGGTCATGCCTTACTTCTTGCCCCAGCAGATCTCTGCGCCCTTGGTCGTGTCGATGCTCTCCACCCCGTTGACGGGCTTGTCGGTGACCAGCGCGACCCCGGTGTCGTAGAAGTCCAGGCCGGGACTGACCTGCGGTTTCTCGCCAGTGCGGACGAACTTGGCGATTGCCTCCACGCCCAGTTGGGCCATCTTCACGGGGTACTGCTGCGACGTCGCACCGATGGTACCGGCCTTCACCGCGGTGATGCCTGGGTCGCAGCCGCCGTCGACGGAGACGATGGTCGCCTTCACTCCCGCGTCATCCAGGGCTTGTGCCGCACCGACTCCGGCCGGCTCATTGATCGAGTAGACCAGGTTGATGTTCTTCGACTTGGCCAGGCAGGTCTCCATCGCAGTCTTGCCCTGGTCCGTCGCCCCGTTGGTCGGCTCGTTGCAGACGATCTCGTAGTCCCCGCCCTTGCCGCCGGTGTACTTGCCGGTCTTGGCCTCGTCGCCGTTCTTCATCTTGTCCTTGACGTCGATCCCCATCCCGGTGAGAAAGCCCTGGTCGCGGTTGTAGTCCACCGAGGCGACCTTGTCATTGAACAGATCCAGCAGCGCGATGGTGGCCTTCTGCCCGTTCATCGTGCCGGCGGCCCACTTGCCGATCAGTTCACCGGCCTTGAAGTTGTCAGTGGCAAAGGTGATGTCCACGACATCAGGCGGGTTCGGCGGCGTGTCCAGAGCGATCACGTACAGGCCCTGGTCCCGCGCCTGCTGGATAGCGGGATTGACGCCGTCGGTTGCCGGGGTGATCAGGATGCCCTTGTCGCCACGTGCGACCGCGGCCTCGATGGCCGAGATCTGAGTCGTCTCGTCACCATCCTCCTTGCCGGCTGCCGTGGTGATCTTCACGTTGTTGGCCTTGCCGGCCTCCTCGGCGCCCTGCTGCATGGAGATGAAGAACGGGTTGGTGCTGGTCTTGGTGATCAACGTGACGGCGACCTCCTCGTTGCTTCCTCCCCCACCTCCACTGGCACCTCCACTGGCTTCGCCACCCGGCGTTCCGCTGTTACTGCCGCCACATGCGGCGAGGACGAGCGCCGCAGCAGAGCTGAGCGCGAGTGCCGAAAAAAGCCGTCGACCTCGACGACTCGGCGGTAGGTACTTCATTTCCACGATCCTCTCGGTACGCACCGCATTGACAACGGTGTCACACACTTTTCTAAGCTATCCCTAGGTTTGCTGTCAACCCTTCGACCACCAGCAGTTTTCTTTCCGTTACGATGTTCGAAGGAAAGGAGACATCGATGTCATTGACGCCCTCCCCGCCGCTCCACCGCAACCGCGCCACCATCCGTGACGTGGCCGCACTCGCCGGCGTCGGCATCAAGACGGTCTCCCGAGTGATCAACAACGAGGCCAACGTATCGCCCCAGATGCAGGATCGGGTGCAACGAGCGATCAACGCGCTGAATTTCAAGCCCCACCAGGGTGCGGGAGCCCTGCGCCGCGGTGATCGGAAGACCCTCACCCTTGGCCTCCTCCTGGACGCCGTCGACAACCCATTTTCGGCCTCCATCAATCGCGCTGTCGAGAGCGTGGCGTCACCACGCCACACCGCGGTGTTCGCGGCGAGCTTCAACGACGACCCCGACCGGGAGCGGGAACTGGTGGAAACATTCACCCGGCGCCGGGTGGACGGGTTGATCCTGACCACCATCACCACCGACCACGGGTACCTGCAGTACGAGCGGGAGCAGGGGATGCCGATCGTCTTCGTCGATCGGCCGCCACTGGGCCTGGCGGTGGATGCCGTGTTGTCGAACAACTACGAGGCGGCGTACCAGGCGACCCGCCACCTGATGGCCCACGGGCATCGTCGCATCGCCCACCTGGGCGACGAACTGGCAATCTCCACAGCACGGGAGCGTCGGCGTGGTTTCACCGAAGCGATGGCCGGAGCCGGGCTGACCAACCTTGCGCTGCAGCACACCGACAATCTCCGGGGTGAGGCCGAGGCGTACGCCGCCGTGCAGCGGCTGATGCGGCTGCCGGAGCCGCCGACGGCGCTGTTCACCTCGCAGAACTTGATCACCATCGGCGCGATCCGCGCGCTGCACCGGCTGGGGCGCCAGCACGACGTTGCCCTGATCGGGTTCGACGACCTGGTCCTGGCAGACACGCTGAGCCCGGGAGTCACGGTGATGGCGCAGGATCCGACCAAGATCGGCACGATCGCGGCCGATCGGCTGTTCGCCCGGCTGGACGGTGACCGGTCAGCAGCCGAGACCGTCGTCGTCCCCGCCCGGCTGATCGTCCGGGGTTCGGGCGAGATCACCCCGCGCAACCACTAGGAACAGCCCACCCCACGTTGCACCCTTAGCCCGACGCTGCACCCCCAGCAGACGGTGCAGCGTCGGGCTAAGGGGTGCAAGGTCCAGCGGTTGAACCGATTCGACCCGCCTCGTGGGAACCCTGGTCGAGTAGATTTACTCCACCCCGCTGAGAGGAACCCGATGACCGATCCGACGGCCGCCGCTGCTCCCACCCCGCTGGCACCGCCCGACGTCAGCGCCCTGACCCTGACGGCGCCGGAGCCGCCCAAGCCGGTGGTGGCGACCCAGGCACCGGCGATGGCGCCACAGGTCGACCCGGCCAGCATTCCGGCGCTGGACGAGAAGGTCGACGGGTTCCTCAAGACGCTGATGACCGCGCAGACCCGGTCGCCGGAGTTCGCCACCCAGGCCGCGAACGTGCGTAGCATGGGTGACGCCGATATCCGCAAGGCGGCGGAGACGTCGAACCGGCTGTTGCAGACCCCGGTCCGCGCCCTCAAGGAGGGCGGGCTGGCCAGCGGCTCCAAGGTCGGCAACACTCTGCTGGAGCTGCGCCGCACGGTGGAGGAGCTCGACCCGAGCCAGGCCACCGGGATGCGGAAGTTCCTCGGTGTGATCCCGTTCGGGGACAAGATCACCGACTACTTCCGCCGCTACGAGTCGGCGCAGGGCCACCTCAACGGCATCCTGCACGCCCTCCGCAACGGCCAGGACGAGCTGACCCGGGACAACGTCGCCCTCAAGATGGAGAAGCAGAACCTCTGGGCCACCATGGGCCGGCTGAACTCCTACATCTACGTGGCCGAGCGGCTGGACGCGAAGCTGGTGGACCAGATCAGCCGGCTGGAGCTGTCCGACCCGGACCGGGCCAAGGCACTCAGCCAGGACGTGCTGTTCTACGTCCGGCAGAAGCACCAGGACCTGCTGACCCAGCTGGCCGTCTCCATCCAGAGCTACCTGGCCATCGACATCATCATCAAGAACAACCTCGAGCTGATCAAGGGTGTCGACCGGGCCTCGACGACGACCATCTCGGCCCTGCGCACAGCGGTGATCGTGGCGCAGGCCCTGGGCAACCAGAAGCTGGTGCTGGACCAGATCACCGCACTCAACACGACCACGTCCGACCTGATCCAGCGCACCTCCGAGATGCTGCGGGACAACTCCGCCCGGATTCAGGAGCAGGCGGCGTCGGCGACCATAGGGCTGCCGCAGCTCCAGGCCGCGTTCGCCAACATCTACGCCACGATGGACTCGATCGATGAGTTCAAGCTCAAGGCCCTCGATTCCATGGCCGCCACCATCGGCGTGCTGGAGACCGAGGTGGACAAGTCCCGCGAGTATCTCGACCGGGTCAGCCGGCACGACCAGCAACTGGCGACGGGGGCGCTGGACCTGACCGAGGGCGGCACCCCGGGAACCCTCCGCTGAACCTCTGCTCCCTGACCCCCGACCTGTTCGCCTGCCATGGGACTCAAAGAGTGGTTCGCCCGGATCACCGGCCGAACGCCGGAGGTGGCACCTGCTCCGGTCATCGTGCCGGCCCCGCCCACGGAGGCCGACATCCTGGCCGCCCTGGACCGGGTCCAGGGCATGATCGCGGGCGGCGTGGTGCCCGCGGCGGTGGAGTCACGGGTCCAGCGTGTCTCCAGCACGGTCCGGGAAACCATGCCTCGGCTGCGTAACCTCGGCCTCGGCAGTCCCGAGGCGTACTCGGTGATGGCCACCGCCACCGACTACCTGCCCGAAGCCATCGGTGGCTACACCCGGCTGCCGCGGCGCTGGGCCGACTCCCGGCCGATCGAGAACGGCAAGACGTCGCTGATGCTGCTGATCGACCAGCTGGACCTGCTCGCCGCCACCATGGACAAGATCTTCGACGCCGTGGTGCGGGTCGATGCCGACGCGCTGATCGCCCACGGACGCTTCCTGCAGGAGAAGTTCGGCCACGCCTCCACCGGCGGCAACCTCGACCTGGGCCAGCAGCCATCGCCGCCGCCCCGTAGCTCCCTGGACCTGCCGTGACCGGGGCGGAGGACGAGACGAAGGGTGGCCTGGCCAGCACGGTGCTGGCCCACGCCGAGGCCGTACGGGCCCAGATGGCCCGGATCACCGCGCTCCGGGCCGCCAACCCGGACATCGCCACGCCTCCTGCCGGCCTCAACCCGCTGGACCTTGGGGCACTGGATCCGCTCACCCCCGGCCGGTTCCCGGGCATCGGCCCGGCTCCGGCACCACCCGAGGCCGAGATCGGAAAGGATCCGACGGCGACGACGCCAGAAGATCCTTCACGATCATCGGCAGCGGTCGCGCAAGCTGAGCCGGAGCCGCTGCCGAAGACGCTGCAGCAGCTGATGGCGGAGCTCGACGCGCTGATCGGCCTGACCGAGGTGAAGGCGGAGATCCACCGGCAGGTGGCGGTGCTCCGGGTGGAGGGGCTGCGGCAGAAGGCCGGGCTGAAGTCGGTCACCATCACCCGGCACCTGGTCTTCGTCGGCAACCCAGGGACAGGCAAGACCACCGTCGCCCGGCTGGTCGGCGGCATCTACCGGGCGCTGGGTCTGCTGTCCAAGGGCCAGCTGGTCGAGGTCGACCGGTCCGAGCTGGTGGCCGGGTACCTGGGCCAGACGGCAATCAAGACGGCCGAAGTGGTGGCCTCGGCCAACGGCGGGGTGCTGTTCATCGACGAGGCCTACAGCCTGGCCGGTGATCAGTACGGCACCGAGGCGGTGGACACCCTGGTCAAGGAGATGGAGGACCGGCGCGACGACCTGGTGCTGATCGTGGCCGGCTACCCCGACCCGATGGTGCTGTTCATCACTCAGAACCCCGGCCTGGCCAGCCGGTTCCGGACCACCATCGAGTTCCCCGACTACACCGACGACGAGCTGGTGCAGATCTTCACCGAGCTGGCCACAGCTGCCGACTACGAACCCACCCCCGACTGCATCGAGCGGTTCCGGACCCTCCTGCTGGCCACGCCACGCGGCCCGTCGTTCGGCAACGGCCGGTTCGCCCGCAACCTGCTCGAGGCGGCGATCGGCCGCCACGCCTGGCGACTGCGCGACGTCGCGGAACCGACCGTTGCGCAGCTGAAAGAGCTGATTCCGGCGGACCTCGATCCCGATGCCGAGCCGGAACCGGCGGCGGAACCGGAGCCGGAGCCCTCCCCCATCCCAGGAGCAGCCCCGTGACCCAGACCAATCAGCCCGCGGCGACGGCCGTCGCTCCGACACCACCGCCGTCCGGCACCCCGGCGGTCGCACCAGCCGACGGGGCAACCGCCCTGAACCAACCGTCGGAGACCGCGCCGGCGCAGCGCCGCAGTGACACACCACGGCGGTTGCGGCTGCTCAGCCTCGGCGTCGTGGGAGTAGGCATCGTGGTGGGCCTGGTCGGCGCGCTGGTCTTCTCTGCCCTTGCCTACTCGCTGTTCCGCGCCTCGGCCGACACGGCGCAGCTGATCCGCGTGCAGCAGATCCAGACCAACCTGCTGGTCGCCGACGCGACAGCGACCAACGCCTTCCTCGTGGGCGGGCTGGAACCGCCGGCTCAGCGGGCGAGGTACGACAAGGCACTCACCACATCCGGTGCGCTGATCGTGCAGGCGGCACGCGCTCAGCCCGCCGACGGCGAGGCGCTGGCGGAGCTGAACCAGCAAGTGCTGGACTACACGGGCACCATCGAGCAGGCGCGGGCCAACAACAGGCAGGGACTGCCCGTCGGCGCCCAGTACCTGCGGACGGCCAGCGCCCAGCTGCGCGGCGACGCCCTGCCGATCCTGGACGCACTGGTCAGCGCCAACGCGGAGCGAGCCACCACCCGGATGGACATGCGGCTCGGCTACGTCTTCCTCGCCATCGCCGTGCTCGGCCTGGCCGCGGCGATCGTCGGTCAGGTGTGGCTGGCGAGACGGTTCAAGCGCAGGATCAACGTGGGAATGCTGGCCGCGTCCGTCGCCCTGCTGGCGGCGCTGGTCGGCGGCGCCATTGCCCTGCAGCAGGTCAGTGCATCGGTCGGCGCCATCAAGTCGGGGAGCTTCGCCGCCGTCAACGCGGCCGCGGACGCGCGGATCCACGCCAGCAACGCCAAGTCCAACGAGAGCCTGACACTGATCGCCCGTGGTTCCGGGGCGTCCTTCGAGACCGCCTGGAAGGCCTCCTCCGACGCAGTTGTGGCGAACATGAACGAGCTCGGCGCGGACGCCCCCGCCACCGAGTGGACCCGCTACATGGCCGTGCACTCCCAGATCCGCAAGCTCGACGACAGCGGCCAGTGGGACGCCGCGGTAGCCCTGGCCACGGGAACGGACCCGAAATCGGCGAACGCGGCGTTCAATGCCTTCGACACGAAGCTGACCCAGACCTTGGACCAGGTCAGCCAGGAGGCTTCGGCCGGGCTGTCGGGGCCACGGACCACGCTGGTGATCGCCGCCATTCTCACCCTGCTGATCGGCCTCGCTGCCGCCCTGCTGGGGCGCCGGGGGGTCGCTGCCCGACTGGCGGAGTACCGATGACGACTACACCGGCGCGCGAGCGTCAGCCTCGCCACACGCTTCCCGACCAGAGGCGCATCCGAAGGACACCGATGGTGGCGGTCCTGATGTCCGTTGCCGCGATGACTCTGCTGTCGGCGTGCTCTCAGTTCAGCTACTCCCCCACTCAGCTACCGCCGCCTGCCGCCACCCCGGCTCCCAAACCCGCCCCGTCCACCGGCCAGCCACCGAAGTGCGACAACCCGACCGCCTCGTACGCCCCTGGCGGCCAACTTCCGTCGCCCAACGACCTGCCGGCGGGCTCCACCATGGCCCGGATCCGGGAGCGGGGCCGGTTGATCGCCGGGGTCTCCGCAGACACCTACCTGCTGGGCTCGCGCAACCCGCTGAACGGCCAGATCGAAGGCTTTGACATCGACATGGTCAAGGCCGTGACGAAGGCGATCTTCGGCGACGAGTCGAAGTACCAGCTCAAGGTGATCACCGCGGCACAGCGGATCCCGGCACTGCAGCAGGGCGAGGTGGACCTGGTGGCCCGCAACATGACCATCACCTGCGACCGGTGGACCCAGATCGCCTTCTCCAGCGAGTACTACCGCTCAGGTCAGAAGATCCTGGTCCGCAAAGGGTCGAAGGCCACCTCCTTGGCGGACCTGAAGGGCCAAAGGGTCTGCGCGCCCAACGGCACGTCCTCCATGGACAACCTGATCAAGCTCGCACCGCAGGCCATCCCGGTCGGTTCGGACAGCCACACCGGATGCCTGGTGCTGTTCCAGCAGAGCGAGGTGGCAGCCATCACCGGCGATGACACCGTGCTCGCCGGACTGGCCGCCCAGGACCCGTACGCGTTCGTGCCCGAGCAGAAGGCATTCACCGCCGAGCCCTACGGCCTGGGCATTCCCGCCAAGAACGTCGACCTGGTCCGCTTCGTCAACGCCAAGCTGGCCGACATGCGCAGCGACGGCGAGTGGAAGGCGATCTACAACCGCTGGCTGGCGGACTCGCTCGGGCCGGCGCCCGACCCGCCGTCGGCGGTCTACGGCAGGGCACCGTGAGCCTCATTACCCCGGGGGGTTCGGGGGGTATCCCCCAGGGATTGAACACGGCCCCGGCTGGTCCGGTCACTGCGCCGACCGCTCCCGGCCGGATGGGGGTGGAGATCCAGCCCCAGCAGGCCCTGGTCTATCTCGAACAGCTCGGGCAGTGGCGGGATGCGCGCCGGGCGGAGCTGGATGCGCTGGACCAGGCGGCACTCCAGTCGCCGAACGGCGCCGCGGCGACCGGAGACATCACCTTGTCGATGGCGCTGTGGCAGGCGGTGTCCGACCGCTACGAGCAACTGCTGAAAACCTGGGACTCCGGCCGGGCCGGGCCTACCGAGCGGCTGCGGATCGCCACGTTGATCTGGGGCCGGCTGGATGCGGCCGCGGCGTCCGGGCTGACGGTTTCGCTGCCCGAGGCGTGCCGGCTGTCGGACGCCCTGGTCTCCTCGCTGCGGGTGCGGCTGGGGCTGGAGGTGTCCGGCGCGGAGATCACCGAACGGATCCGGCAGCTGCGGGCGCAGATGGAGCGGATCCGCGATCAGGTCGGGCTGGAACCGGCCGGGGTAAGCCAGCAGCAGGCCGCGGAGAAGCAGTCCCGGCTGGCCCGGCGGCTGAAGGAGATCACCGACAAGGCCGCCCGCGGCGGTGACGTCGGTGGACTGCTCGGTCCGTTGGAGATCGAGGCCGCGACCTTCGAACGCGACCTGATCGTGGGCGGGGCCCGCCGCCGCGAGGCCGCGGCTCTGGTCGGCCGGGCCCAGGAGCAACGGTCGCAGCTGGAGGGTCGGGCGGCGGCGCTCCGCGATCTGGTCGCCGAATGCGTACGCCGGGTCGATCCGGCACCCCGATACGCGGTTCCCGACGTCGAACGGCTCGGCGACATACCGGACGTCGCCGACCAGCTGGACGGGTACCTGCGCCGGCTGGACCAGGTGGCGCGGGCGATGGCCGTCGCCGAGAAGGCGTACGCGGACACGCTCGCCGACCATCGGGAACTGAGCGACCGGCTTGAGGCGTACCGGGCGAAGGCGGCGGCCCTCGGTGTCGCCGACGTGCCCGACGTCGCCCGGGCGTACTCGATGGCCCGGGAGGCACTGGACCGGCAACCGTGCCGGATGGTGCTAGCCGCGCAGCTCGTCAGCCTCTACCAGACCTACCTGCAGCTGGAGACCAGTTCATGAGATGCACCCAGCCGGGCTGTACCGGCACCATCGTCGACGGGTACTGCGACGTCTGCGGCAGCCCCGCCCCGGTCGACCAGGCGGGAGCCGCTGCGGTAGCGGCGCCGATCAGCGTCCGGGCAGGAGCCTGCACCCAGCCCGGCTGTACCGGGATGATCGTGGACGGCTACTGCGACGTCTGCGGCACTCCGGCCGGCGCGGCAACCGCAGCTCCCGCGGCTGCCATTTCGGCGTCCGGGGCACCGGCCGCGGATTCCGGCCCACTGGGAAACGGCGCCGCCGGTGCGGGTTCCGCCATCACGCGGGGCTCCAGCCGGCTGAACTCCGCTCCCCTCGGCTCCCGGCGTGCCGCCACCAGCGGCAG
>JBKPNA010000303.1:0-7533 GCA_046765695.1 Actinomycetota bacterium
GCAGCGGGCTGAGTGAGTTGATCACGGACGCGACCCCGCCGGGGAGCAGGTAGGCGGCCAGGAACAGCAGCGGGAACAGTCCGGAGGCGTAGAGCACCGACAGGACGGCCAGCCGAAGCAACCAGCGCCGGTCCGGCAGCCGGGTGCCGAGGATGAGCACGAGCCCGGTGGGCAAGGATCGCATCAGGGCCGCGAGCAGCGGCCGGCCGGGGGGCAGGAAGTCGCTGGTGAGCAGGTAGGTGGTGCCGAAGATGGTCGGAGCTAGGGCTGCCAGGTAGGCGATCACGAGCTGTGCGACACGTCGGCCGACATGATCACGTGGCTGGCCTTGGCCGTGCTCACCCAGCGCTCGCACCGGCCGAGCTGGTCCGGTGGGGTGTAGCCGGCACGCAGATCGGCGCGATCCATGATCGTCGCGCCGCAGGCGGTGGCCAGTGCGGACAACTCAGCAGCGTCCGAGGTCACGGCCAGCAGCTGCATGGTGTGCTGGATCTGGTTGACCTCCAAGGTGGACAGCACCTCGGACCCCAGGCCGGGAGAGACGACGACCAGCGGCGTGCCACTCATGATCAACTGCTCGAGTACGCCGAGCAGCTCCCGAATCGTCTCCACCGGCTCGGCGCAGACGAGTACCGCCGGATGGTCGAGCACGGCCCAGCCGGAGGTGGGGTCGGTCACGAAGTCCTTGGAGGCGTAGCCCGCCGAGACGGTGACGGTCTGCGCGTCGGCGATCTGCCGGGAGATGGTCTGCCGTTCCTCCGCAGTGAGCTCGGTGCTCCTCGCGTTCGGCGGCGGGCGGCGCGCCTGCAGATCGGAGAGGTAATGCGGCGCCGGCGCGTCGGGCTTGAACTGCGGGATGTTCCGCGGTGGCGGTGCCAGCATCTCGGCGGCGCGGCGCCGGTTGCGGGACCGGTCCCACAGCGCCCCGAAGATGATCAGACCCAGACCGATCACGATCACCGCGACCAGCCCGACCTGCCATGGATCCACGTCCTCAGCATGCCACCCAAGGCCCGCGACCCGGAGTGGGTCAGGTCGCCCGGAAACGGCTGCGCGGGTTTCCCCGACACGCCGGGGGAGGGCGGCCTCGGGGGAAACGCAGGTAGCGTTTTCATTGAGGTCGTTGCAGAGGGCGGGGACGAGTGCGCTACGAGAGCTGGGTCGAACGGCAGATCCGGGAGGCGATCGAGCGCGGTGAGTTCGACAACCTGCCTGGGGCGGGCAAGCCCATCCCGGACCTGAACGGCCGCGACGACGAGAACTGGTGGGTCAAGCGCCTGCTCGAACGGGAGAAGCTGCCGATGCCGCTGCCCGTCTCGCTCGCGCTGCGCAAGGAAGTCGCCGACCTGTCGCAGGAGCTCGCGGAAGTGCCGGACGAGGATTCCGTACGCCAGATCGTCGCCGACCTGAACCAGCGGATCCGGGACAGCCACCGGCGCCTGGTCGACGGACCACCGGTGGTTGTCGGGCTGGTCGACGTTGAGGCAACGGTCGCCGACTGGCGCAGAAACCGGGGGCACTGAGCCCCTTGAGTCGGCCACAATGCAGCCGTGATCCTCACCATCACGACCACCCGTCAGCCGGCCACCGACCTTGGCTACCTGCTGCACAAGCATCCCGATCGGCTGCAGGCATTCGAGGTGACGGGGGGCACGGCGTACGTGGTGTACCCGGAGGCCACACCCGAGCGGTGCACGGTCGCGCTGATCGCGGAGATCGACCCGATCGGGCTGGTCCGCGGCCGATCCCGGCCGCGTGAGGTGGAGGCGTTCAGCCTGGGGCAGTACGTGAACGACCGGCCGTACGCGGCGTCCTCGATGCTGTCCGTTGCCCTGGGCAAGACGTTCCGTACGGCGATGAGCGGTCGCTGCGACGCCCGCCCGGAGCTCGCGGCCTCGCCGATCCCGCTGGAACTGCGGGTGCCGGCGCTGCCCTGCCGCGGTGGTGCAGATCTGGCTCGCCGGCTGTTCGCGCCGCTCGGCTGGCAGGTCGAGGCGGAGCCGGTGCCGCTTGATCCCGAGCTAGCCGGCTGGGGCGACTCCCGCTACGTCGATCTGCGGCTGACCGGCACCGTACGCCTTGCCGAGGCATTGAACCATCTCTACGTGCTGCTGCCGGTGCAGGACGACGCCAAGCACTACTGGGTGAGCCCGGAGGAGGTGGACAAGCTGGTGCGGGCCGGTGGCGGCTGGCTGGCCGGCCATCCCGAGAAGACCTTGATCACCAGTCGATACCTCCGCCATCAGCAGACGCTGACCACAGTCGCACTTGCCCGGCTGGCCGTGGTCGACGACCTCGTTCCCGAAGAGCTGGAGGATGCCGACGCGTCGCCGTTGGTCGACGAGGACCCGGATCGCCACGTCCCGCTGGCGGAGCTGCGCGGACGGGCGGTGCTGGCGGCAGTCCGGGCCTCCGGCGCGCGTTCGGTCGGGGACTTCGGCTGCGGCGAAGGCGTTCTGATCCCTGCCTTGCTGGCCGAGCCGACGATCGAGCGGGTGGTCGCGGTCGACGTGTCTGCCCGGACCCTGGAGACTGCGGCACGCCGGCTGCGATTGGACCGGATGCCGGATACCCAGCGCTCGCGGCTGCAGCTCTTCCAGTCCGCGTTGACCTACCGGGACGAGCGGCTGCGCGGGCTGGATGCGGCGGTGTTGATGGAAGTGATCGAACACGTCGACCTGCCGCGGCTGGAGGCTCTAGAGCGCTGCGTCTTCGGCGAGGCCCGCCCCGGCTCGGTGATCATCACAACGCCGAATGCCGAGTTCAACGTGCGATTCGAAACCCTGCCGGCTGGGTCATCCCGGCACCCTGATCACCGCTTCGAGTGGAGCCGGGCGGAGTTTCGGCAGTGGGCAGAGCGCGTCGCGGCGGCGTACGGCTACCGGGTGCGGTTCCTACCCGTTGGTGTCGACGACCGTCAGGTCGGCCCGCCTACCCAGCTCGCGGTCTTTGAACGGGTTGGTGGCCTAGATGGCTGAGCTGTCCATCCCAGCGCTGAGCCTGGTGCTGCTGGTCGGCGTCAGCGGTTCGGGAAAGTCCACGTTCGCCCGACAGCACTTCCGGCCCACCGAGGTGATCTCGTCGGACTTCTGCCGCGGCCTGGTGGCCGACGATGAGAACGACCAGGCCGCGACGAAGCCGGCCTTCGAGCTGCTGCGCCATATCGTCGGGCTGCGGCTGGCGGCCGGGCGGCTGACGGTGGTCGACGCCACCAACGTCCAACCGGAAGCCCGCCGACCTTTGATTGCGCTGGCCCGCGACCACGACGTACTGCCGGTCGCCATCGTGCTCGACCTGCCGCCTCGACTGTGCGCCGACCGCAACGCTGCGCGACCGGACCGGGACTTCGGCGAGCACGTGATCAAGCGGCAGCACGACCAGTTGCGGCGGAGTCTGCGCGGGCTTGCCCGGGAGGGCTTCCGGACGGTTCACCACCTGACGGGCGAGGCGGAGATCGCCGAGGCGTCGATCATCCGGACGCGGCTGTACAACGACCTGCGCGACCAGACCGGACCGTTCGACGTGGTCGGGGACGTGCACGGCTGCCGGGCAGAGCTCGAGGCGCTGCTGATCGGACTGGGCTACACGATCACCCACGATGATCAGGGGCGTCCGGTCGGAGCGCACCACGACTCCCGGCGGATGATCTTCCTCGGTGACCTCGTCGACCGTGGTCCGGATACGCCCGGTGTGCTGCGGTTGGTGATGGGCATGGTGAGCTCCGGCGATGCTCTGTGCGTCGCCGGCAATCACGAGGCCAAGCTGGTCCGGGCCCTGTCCGGCCGCAACGTCAAGATCAGCCACGGCCTGGCCGAGACGCTGGCCCAGCTTGAGGCTGAGCCGGGGGAGTTCCGGACCGCGGTGCACCGGTTCGCCGACAGCTTGATCAGCCACTACGTGCTGGACGGTGGGCGGTTGGTGGTCGCCCACGCCGGACTGATCGAGCGTTACCACGGCCGGGCCTCGGGCCGGGTCCGCTCCTTCTGCCTGTACGGAGACACCACGGGGGAGACCGACGAGTACGGCTTGCCCGTCCGGCTGCCCTGGGCCGAGAGCTATCGCGGTCACGCCACGGTGCTGTACGGGCACACGCCCGTGCCCGAGTCGGTATGGGTCAACAACACCCTTTGCCTGGACACCGGGTGCGTGTTCGGCGGTCGGCTGAGTGCGCTGCGCTACCCCGAACGGGAGCTGGTTTCGGTGCCGGCGTCAAAGGTGTACTACCAGCCGGCCCGGCCGTTCCCCGCCAACCCGGAGGTGGCACCCGTCGCCGGGCTACGGGACCCGGGCGTACTCGATCTGACCGACGTGATCGGCGATCGCGTCCTGGAAACGGCATACCTGCCACGGATCGGCGTACGCGCGGAGAACGCGGCCGCCGCGCTGGAGGTGATGAGCCGGTACGCCATCGACCCGCGCTGGCTGGTGTACCTGCCGCCGACCATGAGTCCGGTCGCCACCTCGAGTGAGGGAACGCTGCTGGAGCATCCGGAGCAGGCGTTCGCGGCGTACCGGGCCGAGGGCGTTGCGGCGGTGGTGTGCGAGGAGAAGCACATGGGCTCCCGGGCCATGGCACTGGTCTGCCGTGACCTGGAGGCTGCCCGGGCCCGGTTCGGGGCGCCGGGTGATGCTCTCGGCGCGGTGTGGACGCGCACCGGCAGGCCGTTCTTCGGCCCGGACCTGACCGCCGAACTGGTGGATCGGCTGCGCGCGGCGGCCGAGCGGACCGGGCTGTTCGCGGAGCTGGAGACGTCCTGGCTGCTGCTGGATGCGGAGCTGATGCCGTGGAGCGTCAAGGCCGAACCGCTGCTGCGGGATCAGTACGCATCGGTGGGCGCGGCCGCACGGGCTGCGCTTCCGGTGGTCAATGACGTGCTGCGGCGGGCGGGGGAGCGGGGCATAGATACTGGTGAGCTGGCGCGGCGGACAGAGGCCAGGCGAGCCAATGCGGACGCGTTCACCGCGGCGTACCGGCGGTATGTCTGGTCGACGTCCGGCCTGGAGGGCGTTCGGCTCGCGCCGTTCCAGCTGCTCGCGACTCAGAGAATGACCTATCAGACCCGGCCGCACAGCTGGCACCTGGACCTGGCGGATCGGCTGGCCGCAGCTGACCCGGAGCTGATGGTGACCACTGGGCGACAGTTCGCCGATGTCACCGATCCAGACTCGACCGCAGCAGCGACCGAGTGGTGGCAGGAGCTGGTGGCCGGTGGCGGCGAAGGAATGGTCGTCAAGCCCGCGGCGAATCTCGTTCGTGGATCGCGGGGATTCGTTCAGCCGGGGCTCAAGGTGCGTGGCCCCGAGTACCTGCGGATCATCTATGGTCCGGACTACGACCTGCCGGAGAACCTGGCCCGTTTGAGGTCTCGGGGCCTTGGTCACAAGCGCTCGCTGGCGCTGCGGGAGTACGCACTGGGGCTGGAGGCACTGGACCGGGCGGCGCGCGGGGAGCCGCTGTGGCGGGTACACCAGTGCGTGTTTGCGGTGCTGGCGCTCGAGTCTGAGCCAGTCGATCCGCGCCTGTAAGTGAGGGCGGACTGCCCAGAGCGGTTTCGACCAAACAAGATGAGCGTTTTTGGCCGGGTAAAACCGGCCAAAACGCTCACCTTGTCAGTCGTCGAGACCAAACCTCATGCGACGTCTGAGAGACTGGCAACCTACCTGCCCGCTTCGGCACCGAGGGCCTCTAGCTCAACTGGCAGAGCAGCGGACTTTTAATCCGCGGGTTGTGGGTTCGAGTCCCACGGGGCCCACAGGTAAATCACCTAGTCATAGGCAGTATGAAAGCCACGTGGCGCTACCGGGGTGGCACCTCGTGACATCATACGTGACGCGAGCTGTGCTACTGTCCCTGCGTGGCGGGGCCTAAAGAAGGGCGAACACGGCAGCGGGGCGCCATCGACAAGTTGCCTTCTGGCGCCCTGCGGGTCCGCGTGTACAGCGGGGTGGACCCGATCTCCAAGCGGCGGATGTACCTCAGCGATGTGGTGCCGCCAGGACCGAAGGCGCGTGATCAGGCCGAGAAGGTGCGGACCCGGCTTCTGCATCAGGTCGACGAGAAACGCAATCCGCGCACTCGAGCCACCGTCGGCCAGCTGCTCGACCGGTGGCTGCAGGTGCTCGATGTTGACCCGTCGACCAGACGGACTTACGACGGATCCGCCCCGTGCTCGGATTGTTGCCGCTGACCCGGCTCGATGTCGAGATCTTGGACTCCTTTTACGCGGAGCTGCGGCGATGCCGTGAGCACTGCGATGGCCGCCCGCAGCTGCAGCACTGGACCCGCCGTCCGCACAGCTGTGGACCTGCCTGCAAACCGCACGTATGCATGGGGCTCGCTGACTCGAGCGTTCGGCAGATTCACTGGATTCTCAGTGGCGCCTTGGATCGAGCGGTGGTGTGGCAGTGGATCTCGGTCAACCCGGCCGAGCATGCAAGCAAGCCATCATTGCCGCATCCCGACCCCAGGCCGCCGACAGCCGAAGAGGCTGCCCGACTCGCGGAGCGTGCCTGGTCCAGAGATCCCGACTGGGGTGCGCTGGTGTGGCTCACGATGACCACCGGAGCCCGCCGCGGCGAGATCTGCGGCCTGCGCTGGTCCCACGTCGACCTCGACCACGGCATGATCACCATCCGCCGCACCGTCTACCTCGACCACCGGGGCCAGCTTGTGGAGAAGGACACCAAGACCCACCAGCAACGCCGCGTCGTCCTCGACCCCGAGACCGCAGTGGTCCTCCGCGAGCATTACGTCCGAGCCGAATACCGTGCGGCTGCGATCGGCATGCAGCTGGACTCGGCCTGCTACGTCTTCTCCGGCGACCCAGACAGCCGCACTCCATTGAATCCGGACGGTGTGACTCAGCGCTACAAGCGCATGGCTGCCCGCCTTGGCGTTGACACCACTCTGAAGAATCTGCGGCACTACAGCGCCACGGAATTGATCAGCGCCGGCGTTGACGTCCGCACAGTTGCCGGCCGCCTCGGCCACGGCGGCGGCGCCACCACGCTGCGCGTCTACACCGCATGGACCTCAGAGGCCGATCAACGTGCCGCACGTACCGTGAGCGGCCGCATGCCAGTACGCCCGGCCATTGGCGTACAACCCGGACGGGACGAATCGCCGGGGACATTCGAAATGCCAGTCGATGACAACAGTCCGTACCGAAAGATCGCTGCCGATCTCCGTGGAGCAATCGAGAGCGGGATCCTTCAGCCCGGCGACCCCCTGCCCAGCGAGAAAGCCTTGGCTAACCGCTACGGCGTCGCTCTAAGCACCGCCCACCGAGCCGTCTCAGAACTGGTCAGCCGTGGGCTCGCCACGGCAAGCCGCGGAAAACGCGCCACTGTGACGTAATGCGATAGGGCCCTGGCCAGCCATAGCGCCCTCTACCCTCAATGTTGCCGTCGCTCCCAGCGCGTACGCTCCCGACCCAGATGGGCGGCAGGTGCCACCTGGCCGGACAAGCAAGGAACACCATGGCAATGGTTACCGATCCCGTGTGTGGGATGAGGATCGACAGTGACGATGCC
>JBKPNA010000304.1:0-7600 GCA_046765695.1 Actinomycetota bacterium
AACGGGACCGTTCGGGAGGCGCGCGGGTTGGCCTGCAGCACGTACAGCGTGTCCCCGGCCAGCGCGATCTGGATGTTGATCAGGCCTTGGACTCCCTCCCCGGCCGCAATCGCCTCGGTGGAGCTGCGGATCCGCTGCACCACCTCGGCGCCCAGGGTGATCGGCGGCAGCGCGCACGCCGAGTCGCCGGAGTGGATCCCGGCCTCCTCGATGTGCTCCATCACCCCGCCCAGGTAGAGGTCAGTGCCGTCATAGAGCGCGTCCACGTCGATCTCCACGGCGTCGTCGAGGAATCGGTCGACCAGTACCGGATGCGCCGGGGACACCTCGGTGGCCCGCTCGATGTAGGACTCCAGGGTGGCCTCGTCGTAGACGATCTCCATCCCCCGGCCGCCCAGCACGTACGAGGGCCGGACCAGCACTGGATAGCCGATCTCCTCGGCAACCACGCGAGCCTCGTCGAACGAGCGGGCCAGGCCGTACTTGGGCGCCGGCAGGCTCGCCTTGGTCAGCACCGATGCGAAGGCACCGCGGTCCTCTGCCAGGTGGATGGCCTCCGGGCTGGTGCCAACGATCGGCACCCCGGCGTCCTTGAGAGCCTGCGCCAGCCGCAGCGGGGTCTGTCCGCCGAGCTGCACGATCACCCCGGCGACCGGGCCGGCCTGGCGCTCGGCGTGGACCACCTCGAGCACGTCCTCGGTGGTCAGCGGCTCGAAGAACAGCCGGTCCGCGGTGTCGTAGTCCGTGGAGACGGTCTCGGGGTTGCAGTTGACCATGACCGTCTCGTAGCCGGCGTCGGACAGCGCCATCGCCGCGTGCACGCAGGAGTAGTCGAACTCGATGCCCTGACCGATCCGGTTCGGACCGCTGCCGAGGATCAGCACCGCCGGTCTGGCGCGCGGCGTGACCTCGTTCTCCTCGTCGTAGCAGCTGTAGTGGTACGGCGTACGTGCGGCGAACTCCGCGGCGCAGGTGTCGACGGTCTTGTACACGGGGCGGACGCCCAGCGCCCAGCGCACACCGCGGACGACCTCCTCGCTGAGATGCCGCAGCGCGGCGATCTGGCCGTCGGACAGGCCGTGCCGCTTGGCAGTCCGCAGCACCTCCGCGGTCAGCTCCGGCGCGTCGCGGACCAGGTCTGCCACCTCGGAGACGAGCAGCAGCTGGTCGACGAACCATGGGTCGATCCCGGTCGCGGCGTGCGCCTGCTCCGGCGTGGCACCGGCCCGCAGTGCGCGCAGCACCAGCCCCAGCCGTCCGTCGTGGGGACGGGCGGCGCATTCCAGCAGGGCTTCGGCCGGCTCCGCTGTCGCCATGAAGTCGAACGGTGCCTTGGGGTCCTCCAAACTGCGCAGCGCCTTGCCCAGCGCCTCGGTGAAGTTGCGGCCGATGGCCATGGCCTCGCCGACGCTCTTCATGTGCGTGGTGAGGGTCGAGTCGGCGGCGGGGAACTTCTCGAAGGCGAACCGGGGCACCTTGACCACCACGTAGTCCAGCGTCGGCTCGAAGCTGGCCGGGGTCTCCCGGGTGATGTCGTTGGGGATCTCGTCCAGGGTGTAGCCGATCGCCACCTTGGCCGCGATCTTGGCGATGGGGAACCCGGTCGCCTTGGACGCCAGTGCCGAGGAGCGGGACACCCGCGGGTTCATCTCGATCACGATCATCCGGCCGTCGGCGGGGTTGATCGCGAACTGGATGTTGCAGCCGCCCGTGTCGACCCCGACGGCGCGGATGATGCCGATGGCCACCTCGCGCATCCGCTGGTACTCGCGGTCGGTCAGCGTCATGGCCGGCGCGACGGTGATGGAGTCGCCGGTGTGCACGCCCATCGGGTCGAGGTTCTCGATGGAGCAGACGATCACCACGTTGTCCGCGCGGTCCCGCATGACCTCGAGCTCGTACTCCTTCCAGCCCAGGATCGACTCCTCGATCAGCACCTCGGTGGTGGGGCTGGCGGCCAGGCCGGCACCGGCGATCCGGCGCAGGTCCTGCTCGGAGTGGGCAAGGCCGGAGCCGACGCCGCCCATGGTGAAGCTCGGCCGGACCACCAGTGGGTAGCCGAGCTCCTCGGCCGCGGCCAGCACGTCGTCGATGCTGTGGCAGATCCGGCTGCGGGCAACCTCGGCCGGTCCGCCGGCGATCCCGGTCAGCCCTTCCACGATGGCCTTGAACTGCTGCCGGTTCTCCCCCCGCTGGATGGCCTCGATGGAGGCGCCGATCAGCTCGACCTCGTAGCGTTCCAGCACCCCGCTCTCGTGCAAGGCCACTGCGGTGTTCAGCGCGGTCTGCCCGCCGAGCGTGGCGAGCAGCGCGTCCGGACGCTCCTTGGCGATCACCATCTCCACGAACTCCGGAGTGATCGGCTCGACGTAGGTGGCGTCGGCGAACTCCGGGTCGGTCATGATCGTGGCCGGGTTGGAGTTGACCAGGATGACCCGGAATCCCTCCTGGCGCAGCACCCGGCACGCCTGGGTGCCGGAGTAGTCGAACTCGCAGGCCTGGCCGATCACGATCGGGCCGGACCCGATGACCAGGATGGAGGAGATGTCGGTACGCCGCGGCATCAGGCGACCGCCTTGCGCGCGTCGGCCATCACGGCCACGAACCGGTCGAACAGGTAGCTGGCGTCATGCGGGCCGGCGGCGGCCTCCGGGTGGTACTGCACCGAGAATCCCAGGATGCGGCCGGCGTCGTCGCGGAGCTCCAGGCCCTCGACGACCTGATCGTTCAGCCCGACGTGGCTGACCCGGGCCCGGCCGTACGAGGTGCGGGTCTCCCCGGTCAGCGGCGCGTCGACGGCAAACCCGTGATTATGGGCCGTGACCTCGACCTTGCGGGTGGTCAGGTCCATCACGGGCTGGTTGAGGCCGCGGTGGCCGTAGCGGAGCTTGTAGGTGCCGAAGCCGAGCGCCCGGCCGAACAGCTGGTTGCCGAAGCAGATGCCGAAGAAGGGAATGCCGGCCGCTAAGGTTGCCTTGACCAGCTCCACCGGCCCGTCGGTCGCTCCCGGATCGCCGGGACCGTTGGAGAAGAAGACGCCGTCCGGCTGCAAAGCCCGGACCTCCTCGATCGTGGCTGTGGCGGGAACCACGAAGACCTCGATGCCTCGCTCTGCCATCCGGTAGGGGGTCATGGACTTGATCCCGAGGTCGACAGCGACCACCTGGAAACGGGGCTCACCATGTGCCCTCACCCGATAGCCGGTGGTCGTTGAGACCTGATCGGCCAGGAACGCGCCCGTCATCTCCGGCTGAGCCCGCACCCGCTCAAGCAGCGCCGCCGGGTCGGTCTCCACACTGGAGACCCCGACCCGCATCGCGCCGCGCTCACGGAGATGCCGGGTGATGGCGCGGGTGTCGACGTCGCACATCCCGACCACATGCTGGGCCTGCAGCTCCGACTCCAGGGAGCGCCGGGAGCGCCAGCTCGAGGGGCGGCGGGCGGCGTCGCGGACCACGTAACCGGCGACCCAGATCCGGCTCGACTCGTCGTCCTCGTCGTTCCAGCCGGTGTTGCCGATGTGCGGCGCGGTGGCGACCACCACCTGGCGGTGGTAGCTCGGGTCGGTGAGAGTCTCCTGATAGCCCGACATCCCGGTGGCGAAGACCGCCTCGCCGAAGGTCTCTCCGATGGCGCCGAAGCCCCTACCGCGAAAGACACGGCCGTCCTCGAGAACGAGCAGAGCGGGTGGTGGGCTGGGCGCATGCAGCGTCGATCCAGCAGGCATGACCGTCCTTTCCTGCCTCACGGGACAGGTCTTAAAGGGTGGCTGACCGAGGCTCTGGCGTCCAATCGGTCCGGTCGAGGGTATCAGCAGATCCGCCCCGGACCCGTAATCCTGGGCCGTGGGTTGCTCGCCCTAGCTGATTTCGAGGGAGGCCCACCCGGCTTCCCACGGAGGGACTGGTATCAGCCCACTGACCAGTGATCTCCTGTCCACGAAGAGATCCGGTCCACCTCACTCCGCTACGGAAGGACAGCTCATGCCGCCTCACGAGTCGACTGCCATCCTCGTGCCCCGCCATCGAGTCGACGACCTCTGCGTGGTCGCTCCGGCACCGGAGGTCAAGGAGAAGCTGATGGACCAGTTCCAGCGGCTGCGCAGCCGGGCCGCCGAGCTGGTCGGCCGTAACATCTCGCTTCGAGCTCCGAACCATGTCGGGTTGAACGACGGCCTCATCTATCCCGGGACGTACTACCCCCTGGGGACCACCGCCGAGGTGGCCCGGCGCGCAGCACTGGAGCGGGCACCGTTGCGTGGAGTTCTCCGTGTCGTGGTCGTGCTGGTCGACTTCAGCGACAAGGCCATGCCGGAAGGGGCGGCCGACCGCTTCAGCCAGCTGCTGTTCTCGACCGGCGAGCTTCAGCACGGCAGCGTCAAGGAGTACTACGCCGACGTCTCAGGTGGCCTCATCGACATCCAGGGCCAGGTGATCGGCCCCTACCGGATGCCGCAGCCCATCGCCGCGTACGCCGGCAGCGACAACGGCATGCAGGACAGCGCACCCAATGCCCGCACCATGGCCAACGACGCGGTGACGCTGGCCAACCCGGATGTCGACTTCACCCCGTTCGACAACGACGGCAACGGATACGTCGACGCGTTCATCGTCGTGCACGCCGGGCGCGGCGCGGAGCAGACCGGCTCGGCCGCCGACATCTGGTCGCACAAGTGGGTGCTGCCCAGTGAGCGCGCCGTCGACCGCACGAAGATCTACGCCTACCTGACCATCCCGGAGGACGCCAAGCTGGGCGTCACGGCGCACGAGCTCGGCCACTTGATCTTCGGCTGGCCGGACCTCTACGACATCGACAACACCTCCGAGGGCATCGGCAACTGGTGCCTGATGGCCGCCGGCTCCTGGGGTCTCGGCGGCGACCGGCCGGTGCACCCCTCGGCATGGTGCAAGTCGACGCAGGGCTGGATCAACGTAATGTCCCAGACCAACAACGCCGACGTCACCATCACCGACGTCAAGAGCAGCCGCACCGCGTACCGGCTCTGGAGGGACGGCGGCGGCGGGAACGAGTACTTCCTGGTGGAGAACCGGCAGCAGGCCGGGTTCGACGAGTCCCTGCCGGGGCAGGGGTTGCTGATCTGGCATATCGACGAGGCCGTCTCCGACAACAGCAACGAGAACCACTACAAGGTCGCGCTGATGCAGGCGGACGGGCTGCGGCAGCTGGAGGCCAACGCCAACCGGGGTGACGCGGGCGACCCGTTCCCGGGGTCGACCGGCAACTCCTCGTTCACCGGGTCCTCGACTCCGAACAGCAAGTCCTACGCCGGATCGAACACGTTCGTCGGCGTCACCGGGATCCCCGCCGCCTCGTTGGCGATGCAGGTGCACCTCAGCGTGCGGGCGACCCTTGTTCCGCCCAAACCCTTCAAGGAGCTCAAGGACAGCGTCAAGGAGCTGAAGGAGCTCAAGGAGCGGAGCAAGGAGGCCAAGGAGCAGTTCATGGAGGTCAAGGAGCGCAAGGAAATCGTGGAGAAGGGGTTCTTCGAGACCAAGTCGGTAGAGAACCGGCCCCTGGCTCCTGGCCTCCCCGGCGGCGTCGGAACACCAACCCAGGCGGACATCGAGAGCCGGCTCACCGCCATCGAGCAGACGCTGCAGGCGCTGTTCGCCGCTCTGAGCGGCGGCTCAGCCACCAGCTGGCCTACCGCCGGCGAGCCGTTCATCTCCGATGCGGAGCGTCCGCAGCTCGGCTGGGCGGTCGGCCAGCCGGCGTTGAGCGAGCTGCGCGCGCAGATGGAGTCCGGCTCGGCGCAGGCCAAGCAGGCGTACGACAACCTGCCGCCCGGCTGAACGGCATGGCGACGCTGCCCTCGGTGGCGATCCTGGCCCACCGCCGCGATCTCGCCGCGATGGCGCTGGCCACCGCACTGCACCGCCGGGGTCGTTGCCGGGTGGTGTTGTGCGACGAGTACGACCTGGTCCGGGCCCGCGTCGTGCACCGGCCCAACGACGGGTTGGGCGATGTCGTCGAACTGTCCGGTGGGATTCGGATCTCGGCGGAGATCGATGTGCTGCTCTGCCGGATCGCCGCATTGCCGTCGGCCACACAGTCGGATCCGGACCGCCAGGCGTACGCCGACGCCGAGATGTTCGCCCTCGCTGTCAGCTGGCTGGCAGGGCTCGGTGACGCGGTCGTCAATCGCCCCAGCCCGCTCGGCCTGGCCGGGCTCGAGCCAGACCTGGTTCGGCTCCATCGGCTGGCAGCTGAGGTCCGACTGGCCGTGCCGCGACTGCGGCTGACCAGCAACGGGGCCCGATGCCCGACCGATCCAGCGTTGCGCCCGCTGCACTGGCCGGCAGTCGGGCTACCCCGCTGGTACGCGCCGGTCCAGTACGCCGCGGCAGGTCCGCCGCTGCCCCGGCCGACGGCGGCTGGCGAGCCGGTGCGCCCACTCGGTCCCGCTCTGGTCGCCGGCGATGAGGTCGTCGGGGCGCCGCCGGAGCTGCATGACCGGCTGGTCGCCCTTGCCCGGGTCGCCGGTTTGGCGGTCTGCGAGGTCGGCCTGGGTTGGGTGGATTCGGCGGCCGAGCCTGTCGTCACCGGTCTGTCGGCCGTACCCGGGCTGACCGGGCCTGGTCAACTGGCAGCTCTGGCCGACTACCTGGAGCGACGCGGCGAGAACCGGGGCACGGGACGGTCGGCCGCATGATCGTCGTGGTCGGGATGCCGGGCGAGGACCCGGTTCGTGAACTGCTCGACGCGGCCAACCGGCTCGGCATCGCAACGCTCGTCCTCCCCGAGTCGGATGCCGCCTCGTGGAACCTGCGAGTGGACTGCGCAGCAGCTGAGGTCCGGGCCTGGGTCGAGCAGGCTGGTGGCACCGTCGACCTCCAGGACGCCAGCGGGGTCTATCTGCGCCTCGTCTCGCCGCGGCGACACCATCAGCCCGACCCCCTCTCACAGCGGCGTCACGACGCCGCCCTGAACCTGATCTGCAGCTGGGCCGAGATCACCCCGGCCCGGGTCGCCAACCGACCGAGCGCCATGGCAAGCAACAGTTCCAAGCCCTACCAGGCAGCGCTCATTCATCGGCTCGGTTTCGCCGTCCCCGAGACTCTCGTGACGAACGATCCCGAGGCGGTACGGCAGTTCCAGCGTCGCGTCGGCCGGCTGGTGTACAAGTCGGCCAGTGGTACGCGGTCGATCGTGCACGAGCTGACGCCGGCGCGGGCCGCAACACTCGAACGGGTACGGAACCTGCCGACCCAGTTCCAGCAGCTCGTTCGCGGCAGGAACGTGCGGGTGCACGTGATCGGTCGCCGGGTCTTCGCCTGTGAGATCGTCGCGGACACGTTGGACTACCGCTACCCCGAGGGCGGGTCCCCCGCCCGGATGCGGCCAGTCGGCCTGCCGCCCGAGGTCGAGGCACGCTGTCTGGAGCTCTCTGCGGCTCTGGATCTGCCGCTGGCGGGCATCGACCTGCTGCGCGACGCGCCCGGGCAGTGGTGGTGCTTCGAGGTCAACCCCTCACCGGCGTACAGCTCCTTCTCCGAGCCGACCTGCGCGCCGATGGCCGAGGCACTCGCCAGCTGGCTGGGAGGCGAGCCAGCCTGAGACGACAATGGCGGTGTGGTGA
>JBKPNA010000305.1:0-11695 GCA_046765695.1 Actinomycetota bacterium
CCGGCGGCAGGTTCAGCGGCTTCGTCTGCCGGATCGCCGCAGGCACCGACTGGTCGACGAGCTGGTCCAGGTCGGCCAAGCCGAGAGCGGCAAGCATCTTGTCCCGCTCATCCGGCTGCGGCCCGATGTGCCGGCCGGCGAACCGTGCGGTCGGAAGGGAGTCGACGGTCGTGCGCGAGAGTCCAGCCACAGGAGCATCCTTCAGTTCGAACATCGGGTGGTCGCGTACCCGCCCGCGCGGCGTACGCGTCCCCCTCTGTCACCGACGGCTCCAGAGTTGCCATGGCGTACGCGGTCCTGGTGCCTGAGAGGTTCCGGGGATGTTGCCCCTTCGGCGTCATCGTGGTCGCGATGGACTTCGGTGATCTCTCCCGCGGGCCATGTCGGCTCTGCCAAGCCTACCGTGACCGCACGGTGCAGCCGTGAAATGCCACGAGTTCCCCCCGGCTGCACCCGACCCCGAGTCGGCCGACTGCATCGTCGGCACTAGGGTCGAAGGGACTACTTAGGAGACCTAGCTATGACAGAACCAGCGGCCGTTTCCGTCCAGATGTATTCGGTCAGAAACGCGCTTGCCGAGAGCGTGCCCGCAACCCTGGAGCGGCTGGCGGGGATCGGCCTGCGGAACGTCGAGCTCTGGAACATCATCGAGTACGGCGACCAGTTCCGCAGCGGGCTTGAGGACAACGGCCTCACCCCGCTGAGCGCTCACGCCCCCATACTCCGGGAGGATGCCGAGCCATACCTTGACGCTGCGGCAGCGCTGGGGATCGGCACGGTCTTCGAGGCGGCAGTCTTCCGTGAGCAGTGGGAGACCCGTGATGACGTGCAACGCACCGCCGAGAACCTCAACGGTCTCGTCGACGCCGCCGGGAGTCGTGGCCTTACCGTTGGCTACCACAACCACTGGTGGGAGTTCGCCAACCAGCTGGACGGGCAGGCTGCCTACGAGGTCTTCGCCTCACTTGTCGACCCGGCGATTCGTCTGGAAGTCGACACGTACTGGGCAGCGGTCGGCAAGGCTGATGTTCCCGCGGTGCTCTCGCGGCTCGGATCTCAGGTCGCGTTCCTGCACATCAAGGACGGACCCACCAGCACGGACTCTGCCGAGGGCTTCAGAGACCCTGCGTTCGCTCAGGAGCAGCAACCCGCGGGCCGTGGCAGCATGCAGATCGGACCCATCCTCGAGGCGGCGCCCGCAGCGGTGCGGGTGATCGAGTTCGACAACTACCGCGGAGACATCTTCGACGGCATCTCGGAATCGTTCCGGTACCTGAGCGAGGTTGAAGCGGCGCGGCGGGTGTGAACGCCTCCGGTCCTGTCGGCGTGGGCGTCATCGGCGCGGGCTTCATCTCCACCCAGTACCTCACCAACCTCACGGCATTCCCGGACCTTCGGGTGCTGTTCGTCGCCGACCTCGATCTCGACCGGGCGGAAGAGCAGGCCCAGTCCTTCGGCGTGCCGGGCTGGGGAACTGTCGAGCAGCTACTGGCGAGAGACGACGTCGAGATCGTCGTCAACCTCACCATCCCGGCAGCCCACGTCGAGGTCTCACTCCGGGCGCTCGACGCGGGCAAGAACGTCTGGATCGAGAAGCCGATCGCGCTCGACCTGGCCAGTGGCCGGCAGCTGCTGGATGTCGCGCAGGCGAAAGGGCTTCGGGTCGCGGCAGCACCCGACACCTTCTTGGGGGCCGGACTCCAGACCGCACAGCGGGTGATCGAGCGGGGCGACATCGGCCGCCCGCTCACTGCGCTCGTGCTCTTCCAGTCGGGCGGCGCCGAGTCCTGGCACCCGAGCCCGCAGTTCCTCTACGCCAAGGGCGGCGGCCCGCTGTTCGACATCGGCCCGTACTACATCACCGCGCTCGTCCAGAATCTCGGCGCCGTGGATCGGGTGGCAGCCGTGTCGTCGAAGGCTCACGACACCCGGGTCATCGCGACCGGTCCGAACGCTGGCACGGAGTTCCCGGTCGACGTGCCGACGCACATCGGCGGCATCCTGCGCTTCGAGGGCGGAGCCTCAGCCCAGGGCATCTGGAGCAACGAGTCCTCCCAGAGGCGGATTGGCTTCGTCGAGATCAACGGCACGGACGGAACGCTGGTCTTCTCCGATCCGAACCGGTTCGAGGGAGATCTGACGCTTTGGCGACGCGGGGCAGAAGCCGCCGAGACCATCGCTGCAACCGGTTCGACCTTCACCCGCGGCACGGGCGTCGTCGAGTTCGCCCGGGCAATTCGCACGGATCGGCCCGAGGCAGCCTCCGGCGAGCTCGCGTACCACGTCCTCGATGTGATGGTTGCGCTCGACACCGCAGCGGAAACCGGCGACTGGCAGACCGTGGACAGCACCATCACCCCGCTGCCTGCTCTGCCGGAGAACTGGGACCCAAGCGAGGCCACCTTGTGACCGCACAGGATTGCTCACGCGAGCCGACCGGATCGGCCTGACGGCTCTGGTCGCACCGTTCTGGACCGGATCAGAGGCCGCCGGCTGGGCGGTGCACGACACGCCCCGGAGTCTGACCCTGAGCGCTTCGTTCGTGGCCTTGTGCGGAGATACGGAGGCGAATAGGGCGGTTGCCGGCTTCGTTTGTGGCTTTGTGCGGAGTAACGGAGCGCGCCCGCCCGCTCTCGCCAGCCCGTTAGCTGACCGCGCGGGCCTGGCGGCGACGTGACAACTCGTCCTGAGCGGCAGGCTGGTCCGACTCGGCCCGCTCGGCAGGCAGCTCCGACAGGGTGCCCTCGATGCTGCGCCACACTCCGCCGAGTGCGATGCCGAACACTCCCTGGCCGCCACGCAGCAGGTCGATCACCTCGTCGTCGGAGGTGCACTCGAACACCGAGACGCCGTCGCTCATCAGGGTGACCTGCGTCAGATCTGCGACTCCGCGTGCTCGCAGGTGGTCGATCGCGGTCCGGATCTGCTGCAGCGAGATGCCGGCGTCGATCAGCCGCTTGATCACCTTCAAGATCAGGATGTCGCGGAAGCTGTAGAGCCGCTGCGAGCCGGAACCTGACGCACTGCGCACCTCCGGCACGACAAGCCCGGTACGAGCCCAGTAGTCGAGCTGGCGATAGGTGATCCCAGCGGCGCTGCAGGCGACGGGTCCCCGGAAGCCGAGATCCATCGGCAACGGCGAGAAGTCTCCATCGAACAGCAGGCCCTGGGCGGCGGCCGGATCCACCGGCGATGCCGATGACGATGCGGGAACTTCGGTGCTGCTCACGTCTGCCTCCGGATCTGCCCACCAACCACGACCAGCCGCGAGGCCACCCACGCTGAGTTCCGTGAGAGTAATTCCACCGTCGGCATTACCTTCTGCACGCTACGACGCGCTCGGCCGGCCGGTCAACGACACGCCCAAAGCGCGACGCGCCGAACTTTCACCCTCCAGTTGGACCTCAGACTTGAATCTGTCACGTCTTCGGCTCTTCTCCAGTGACGAAGTCATCGGGATTGACCTGATCGAGGAATTCACGGAACTTTTCTACCTCATCTTCGTCCGCCTCGGGAATTTCAATCCCAGCTTCGTCCAGAACATCCTCGGCGCAGTAGATGTCGGAGCCCACCCGCAAGGCCAGCGCAATGGCGTCGGACGGGCGGGCGCTCACCTCCACTCCGTCCACCAGAAGCACGGCGTAGAACGTGCCGCCCTCCAGCTCTGTGATGTGCACCTCGGTGAGGCGGTGCCCGAGAATTGCGAGTGTGTCGACCATCAAGTCATGAGTCAGAGGACGCGGCGGAACCACGCCTTCTTGCGCATTGGCGATAGCGGAGGCTTCGTTGGCTCCGATCCAGATCGGCAGGTAGCGACTGCCCCCCACCTCGCGCAGCAGCACCATCGGCGCGTTCGATGGCATCTCCACCCGGACGCCCACCACATCGAGCTCACGCATGGTCCAACCCTACTTGGGCGTGGACACGATCTGGGGCCCAAGGGGTTGCCGAGTCTTGGCCGAAGGGTTGTCTACCGCTCCATCGCGGTACGGACCAGGGCTGCGTGGAAGCTGATGACCAGCTGAGTCACTTCGGCAGATACGTCCCGGTTACCGCCCGCCCGGCGCACATGCGGCGCGATCGCCTGCTCCACCAGGCCCACCTCCCGGTCCGCCGACATCTTGAAGGCGCGCAGATGCCGGGCGTCGATGCCGTACTCCCCCATCCGGCGGGCGGCGATCGCCAGGGTGAGGGCGTCTCGGGTGTAATGGCTGGTGCCTCGCTTGGGCAGCACGATCTGGGTTTGTTCCAGCTCCGCGAGAGCAGCCTCGGTCAGTCCGCTCGCCTCCAGCAACTCCCTGCGGGACAGGCGCAGCGGCTGCCGCGGTGGTGTGGGCGCTGGGCTGACCGCGGCTGAGCCCGACGTGCTGTCCGTCTGCCGGACGAGGCCCAAGGCCGGTGGGGCCTGACCGCGATCCATCTGCGCCAGATGTTCCCGGATGACGCGCAGTGGGACGTAGTGCTCACGCTGCACCGCGAGGACGTACCGTAGCCGCTCGACATCAGCGTCGGTGTAGCGTCGGTAGCCCGACGACGCCCGCTGCGGTGACACGAGCCCTTCCGACTCCAGAAACCTGATCTTGGAGATGGAGATCTCCGGGAAGTCCGGCCGCAGAATGGCCAGCACCTGCCCGATGCTCCGGGTCGGCGCACCCGGCCGGGGGTCAGCTGGGTTAGGCATGGTGACCATGCAGGGCCTACTCGGCCCTGGAAGGGCTGGCGAAGAACACCAAGCGGAACTTGCCGATCTGCACCTCGTCACCAGGCCTCAGGAGGCGTTCCTCCACCAGATCGCGGTTGACGTAGGTGCCGTTGAGGCTGCCCAGGTCCTTGACGACGAACCCGTCGGGTGTCCGAGTGAAGGTCGCATGCTTCCGGGAGACGGAGATGTCATCGAGGAAGATGTCGGACTCCTGGTGCCGTCCGGCGGAGACCACGTCGGTGTCCAGCAGGAACCGGGAACCGGCGTTCGCCCCACGTTGCACGATCAGCAGAGCTGAGCCCTGCGGCAGCCCGGTGACCGCCGCCTCCTGCTCGGCGGTGAGCGGTTCGCTGGCGTGCTCGTCGACCATCGGCGGAATGTTCTTGGTGGTGTCTCCGGTGGGGACGCGTACGGTTGCCTCGCCCGTCGGAGTCAAGGCCGCGCCACACCGGCCACAGAAGTTGCTCCCCTCGGGGTTCTCATGGCCACAGTTGGTGCAGAAAGACATCGAACGTACTCCTCAATCAACCCCGAGAAATGCTCTAGGAGTGATGGAGAGTTTAGACCGCAGCGGTGCGGCTTGGGCTCATCGGGAGATTCAACCGCCGACGTGCTCGGCGTACGCGTCGGCATCCAGCAGGTCGTCCAGGTCGGCGCCCTCCTCCATTTCGAGCTCGAACAGCCAGCCGTCGCCGTACGGATCGGCGTTGACGGTCTCCGGATTGCTGTCCAACAGCGTGTTGACGGCTGAGATCACTCCAGCTACCGGCGTGAAGATGTCGGAGACACTCTTGGTCGACTCCAGCTCACCGCAGGCGTCACCGGCGCCCACCGACTCCCCCACCGCTGGTAGCGAGGCGAAGACGATGTCGCCGAGCTGATCGGCGGCGTACTCTGTGATGCCGACGCGTACGGTGCTGCCGTTGCCGCTGCGGATCCACTCGTGCTCGGAGGTGTACTTCAGGTCTTCCGGATAGTCCGACACGGCGGTCTCCTCAAGGTCTTGCTGCGAGGCTCTGAATTGATCGAGCAGACATTACCGCGCTGCCCCCGCCTCGTGCCGACGTGGGATCACACCACCACCGGCGACCACCCTTCGGTACACCCCGACGACTGCCGGGCCCACGGTCGACCAGTCGTATCGGCGGGCCCGTTGCTGCGCCAAAGCAGTCCCTGCGGGATCGGGCCGATGCAGCACCTTGACGACGGATCGGGCGAGATCATGAGGATCTCCGGCCCGGAACAGCGTGCCTGCCGCAGGCCCCCCGGACACCGCGGGACCGAGTAGTTCGACGAAGGGGACCAGGTCGGCTGCGACCACCGGCACGCCGCTGGCCATGGCCTCCAGGACCACGATGCCGAAGCTCTCACCGGCGCGATGCGGTGCGACGAAGACGTCGGCTGAACCGAGCACCTCGGCTTTCTCGGACTCGCTGACCATGCCGAGCCGGACGCATCCTGCCGGTAGCGGCCTTGTTCCCTGGCCGGCGATGACCACCTCGAGCTCGGGCACCGCTCGCCGAATCTCCGGGAGCGCGGTCAGCAACAGATCCAGGCCCTTGCGTGGCTCGCCGGTCCGACCGAGAAACACCAACCGCGGTCGGCCGGTGCCGGTGTCCGGACTGCGTGTCCGGACGTAGTCCGCGAACCGGATGCCATTGGGAATGACTACCGGATCCCGTCTGAGGTGCTGAACCACCACGCGCCGCGCCGTCTCCGACACCGCGATGGAGGCGTGCAACTTCTCGGCCGCCCGCCGCAGCACGCCGCCAGCGAGCTGCAGGGATCGGGACCTGGAGGTCGCGGTATGAAACGTCGCAACTACCGGCTGTTCGGCGGCGCACAGCGTCAGGAAGGCGATGCTGGGTGTCACCGGTTCGTGGACATGCAGCAGGTCGAAGCAGTGCCGGCGTAGCCAGTGCCTGACCCGGGTGGCGCTGAGCGGCCCGAAGTTGACCCGGGCGACCGAACCGTTGTAGCGCAGCGGCAGTGCTGCGCCGGCGTTGCTGAACCTGCCGGCGTCCAGGCTGGGATGCAGCTGGGGCGGGAGCTCTCCCGGGGCCAGCACGTACGGGTCGTGACCCTGGTCGAGCAGGTGTCGGGCAAGGCCGAGGACGTGGCTCTGCACGCCACCCGGAAACTCCAGCGAATATGGGCAGACCAGGCCGACCCGCAGCACCGGCCCGCTGCTAGGCACGGGCAGCGTCGGGCTCGGGAGTGTGGGAGGCCGTCCGGGCCTCGGAGAAGAACGGCTGCATCATGTGCCAGTCCTCCGGCTGAGCGGCGATCGTCCGCACGAAGAAGTCGGCCACGTCCTGAACCATGGCCGTCAGGCCGTCACGGCCCGGCCGGTGCGGCACCGGGTCGCCGAAGACGATTCTCATCCCGCGCGGGGTGAACTGGCAGACGATGGGGACGAGCGCGGCGCCGGTGCGTCGCGCGACCACGGCGGGGCCGGCCGGCATGGTGACCTGATGGCCGGCCCACCGTACGGGCACGCCGCGACCGGCCAGGTCGCGGTCGCCGAGCAGGCAGACCAGTCGGCCGGCGCGAACGGCGTCGATCAGCTTGCCCACGACACCCGGATCGCGATGGGAAAGCACCTGCAGGCCGAGCCGCTCACGGAAGGCGACGAAGGCGGCGAACTCGGGCCCCGGGAGTTCCTCGGCGACAGTGGTGACCGGCATTTCCGTAAGCTCTGCGTACGCGCCGGCAAGGTCCCAGTTGCCGCTGTGCGGCAGCGCCACCACGGCACCGGTGCTCGCGTACGCCGCGCGCATTTGTGCCTCGTTGACCGTCTCAATCCGCGCCAGGACCTCAGCCGGGGACCAGCCGGGCAACGCAAGCATCTCGTAGACGTTGCGCAGGTGAGAGCGGACGGCCGCCCTGGCCAGGTCATCGTCCACCGGTTCACCGGTCGTTCTGGCCAGGTTGTGCCGGAGCATCTCGACATGCCGCCCCGGGAAGCGCACCGCGAGCCGGGCCGACACGGCGATGCCGACGCTGACCAGCGGTCGGGGGAAGCGGTGCGCCGTTCGCCAGCCGAGCCGGAACGCCCACCGCAGCGCCCGGTCCCTTGCCGCTGCCCGTGTTGCTCGGTCAGGAGATCCGGACATCAGCCGCCTTGGCCTGACGGCGGACCTGGGCGATCCGCTGCAGCACGGTGATCATGCTGGTCAGCGCCAGGGCGGCGACGGCGACGTGCAGCACGTACGGCACGCCGAGACCGAAGACGAAGGCGCCCACCAGGATGATCACCAGACGGTCGGCGCGCGCCGCCAGCCCGCCGGTGCAGGTGAAGCCGAGGCTCTCGGCACGCGCCTTGACGTAGGAGGTCCACTGCCCGAAGACGAGCCCGGCGAGGGCGATCCCCGCCCACAGCGTTGAGTCCTCGCGATAGACGAAGTACAGCAGGATGCCGCCGAAGACGGCGGCATCACCGAGCCGGTCGGAGGTCGAGTCAAGGAACGCGCCCCAGTTGCTCGACGTGCCGGTGATCTTGGCCATCAGTCCGTCGATCATGTCGGAGATGACGAAGAGGGTGACCACGAGGACGCCCTGCCAGAGCCAGCCTTGTGGGAAGCAGACCAGTGCGGCGACGGCCACCCCGAGGGTGCCGAAGATCGTCACCAGGTCCGGTGAGACGCCCAGCCGGATGAGCAGCCGGGCGATCGGGCCGAGCAAGGTGTGCGACAGGGCCCGGAAGCGCTCCAGCATCAGGCGAGCTCGTTCCAGGCGTCGTGCAGGATCTCCCAGGTCTGGTCGAGCAGCTGGGGCAGCGCTTTGGTTCGGCCGATCACCGGCAGGAAGTTGGTGTCGCCGGCCCATCGCGGTACGACGTGCTCGTGCAGGTGGGCAGCGATGCCGGCGCCCGCGGCCGAACCTTGGTTGATACCCAGGTTGAAGCCGTCGGGTGCACTGGCCCTTCGGATGGCACGCATCGCCTGCTTGGTCAGGTCAGCGACGGCGGCCGCTTCCTCGATGGTCAGCTCCGTGTAGTCCGCGACATGCCGATACGGGCAGACCAGGACATGCCCGGGTGAGTACGGGTAGAGGTTGAGCACCGCGTACGCCAGCTCGCTGCGGCGCACGATCAGACCTGCCCGGTCGTCCACGTCCTGCACGGTGCAGAACGGGCAGTCGGTGGAGGTCGGGGTGGCCGGCTTGTTCTCACCCTGGATGTAGACCATGCGGTGCGGCGTCCACAGCCGCTCGAACCCGTCGGGGGTCCCCGGCATCGTGGCGGGGTCCTCGACCACCACGTAATCCTCCTCTCCTCACCGACCTGCCAGCGTAGACCGTTGTCCTGACGACGACCCAGGCTGACAGGTCGGCGTCAGACCTGGATCTTGCGGCGGATCGCGTCGGTGATCTGGGCGACCGCCTCCTCGACTGGAACCCCGTTCTGCTGGCTCCGGTCGCGGTAGCGGAACGACACCGCACCGGCCGCCTGATCCTCTCCTCCCGCAATCAGAATGTAGGGCACCTTCTGCTGTTCGGCGTTGCGAATCTTCTTACCCATCCGGTCGTCGGAGGTGTCGACCTCGACTCGTATGCCGGCTTTCCTCAGCCGGTCGGCCACCCCGAGCAGGTATTCCTGGTGCTCCTCCGCGACCGGGATCGCGATCAGCTGGACCGGTGCCAGCCACGGCGGGAAGGCTCCGGCGTAGTGCTCGGTGAGCACGCCGATGAACCGCTCCACCGAGCCGAACAGGGCTCGATGGATCATCACCGGCCGTTGCCGGGTGCCGTCCGGAGCGGTGATCTCCAAGTCGAAACGATCGGGCAGCATCAGATCCACCTGGATGGTCGACAGCTGCCAGGTACGCCCGATCGCGTCGCGTGCCTGGACCGAGATCTTGGGCGCATAGAACGCGGCCCCACCAGGGTCGAGCACCAGTTCCAACCCGGAGGTCGCGGCGGCCTGCCGCAGGGCGTCGGTCGCCCGTTCCCACTCCTCGTCGGAGCCGATCGACTTCTCCGGGTCCCGGGTGGACAGCTCGAGATAGAACTCGTCCAGGCCGTAGTCGGCCAGCAGGTCCAACACGAACCTGAGCAGGGAGATCAGCTCGTCCTGCATCTGCTCGACGGTGCAGTAGATGTGGGCGTCGTCCTGGGTCATCCCACGTACCCGGGTGAGGCCATGCACGACGCCGGACAGCTCATAGCGGTAGACGCTGCCGAACTCGAAGAGCCGGAGCGGCAGTTCACGGTATGACCGTCCGCGGGACCGGAAGATCAAGCAGTGCATTGGGCAGTTCATCGGTTTCAGGTAGTAGTCCTGGCCCTGACGCTTGAGGCTGCCGTCGGGGTGCCGCTCCTCGTCCAGGTGCATCGGCGGGAACATGGTGTCGGCGTAGAACCCCAGGTGGCCGGAGATGTCGAACAGCTCAGCCTTGCTGATGTGCGGGGTGTTGACGAACTCATAGCCCGCCTCGACGTGCCGCTCGCGGGAGTGGTCCTCCATCACCTTGCGGAGCAGGCCGCCCTTGGGGTGGAAGACCGCAAGCCCGGAGCCGATCTCATCGGGGAAGGAGAACAGGTCCAGCTCGCGACCCAGCTTGCGATGATCGCGGGCGGCCGCCTCGGCAAGTCGGGTCTGATGGGCCTTCAGGGCCTCGCGGCTGGGCCACGCCGTCCCGTACAGCCGCTGCAGCTGGGCGTTGCGCTGATCGCCACGCCAGTACGCGGCGGAGTTCCGGGTCAGGGCGAACGCGGGGATGTAGCCGGTGTGCGGCACATGCGGGCCGCGGCACAGGTCCTTCCACGCGGTCGACCCATCGCGCCGCACGTTGTCGTAGATGGTCAGCTCACCGGCCCCGACCTCGGCGCTCGCACCCTCGTCCTCGCTGGCGGCACCCTTGTCGGCGATCAGCTCCAGCTTGTACGGCTCGGCTGCGAGCTCCAGCCGCGCCTCCTCGTCGCTGATAGCCCGGCGGCGGAAGCGTTGCCGCTCCTTAACGATGGCCGCCATGACCTTCTCCAGCTCGCGAAGCTCGTCCGGGGTGAAGGGGGTGGCCAGGTCGAAGTCGTAGTAGAACCCGTCGGTGATCGGCGGCCCGATGCCGAGCCGTGCGTCGGGGTGCCGGGCCTGGACGGCCTGCGCGGCGACGTGGGCCGTCGAGTGCCGCAGGATGTTGAGGCCGTCCGGGCTATCGATCGCCACCGGCTCCACCGTCGCCCCGTCGGGTATGGCCCGGTCCAGGTCGCGCAGCTCGCCGTTGACTCGCATGGCGACGACGGTCCGGTCATCGCCGAACAGGCCCAGGCCCGTAGTGCCCGTGCCGGTCACCGTCTGCTCGGCGACGCCGTCAGAGGTGCTGGTGATCGACATGGAAGACACGCCGGTAAGACTAGACCGCAGGCCGCTGCCGCTCGACCGGCTTTCATGCGCTCATCACAGCCGATCCAACGCCGAATGGTGCGCAGATCCAGGTTTGCCGGGCTTCAAACCTGGATCTGTGCACCAGTCGAGCTAGCTCCGGCGGCTCCTGGCGGTGTCGACCCGATGAGATAAGGTGGGCGTCGCTTCTCACGGAGCTTCGGGCGATTGGCGCAGTGGTAGCGCGCTTCGTTCACACCGAAGAGGTCACTGGTTCGAACCCAGTATCGCCCACCAAGTCAGCGACACCTTGGCGCCAAACGCCACCGGCGCGGGCTCGATCTGAGTAACCAACTGAGTACCTACGCGCCCGTGCTGTCGCGGCCAAAGAGCCGATCCATGGCGGTGGCGCCAGTCTGGATCACAGGCCTGATTTGGTGGCGGTAGACCAGCTCGGTGACGCTGGTTCCGCTGTGACCAACGAGCCGAAATCTCCTCGGCCGGCACTCCGGCGTCAGACAGCAGCGACACGAAGGAGTGTCGTAGCTCACGCGGCGTCCAGTCCTTCGGGTCGAGGCCGGGAACCAGATCGAGAGCGCGGCGGAAGTCGCGGCGGACGTTGGCCGCGTCCATGGCCGTACCCAAGGCGGTGGTGAATACGAGGCCCGGGC
>JBKPNA010000306.1:0-8504 GCA_046765695.1 Actinomycetota bacterium
CCATGCACCCTGACCAGCGTTCGGATCTTTCCGCCGCCAGGCCGGTCCCGAGTCACGTGCACCTGGGACAGCGCGGCAGCCCACACCGGGAGTCCGTGCAGCACTGCGGCCGACTGGTGGCTGATCACGGCGCCGTCGTGCAGCAGCGGCACGGTCGCCTTGATCATTCGGCGATGTTGCTGCTCGACGGTCAGGTCCGTCGTTGGCTCGCGGGCGTAGGCACCCCGGCGGAGCCGAATCAGCTCACCTTGATCCTTGAGCCGCCGAATCTCGTCATAGTTGTAACCCTGCGCACGCAGAGTCTGAGCAAGCACGATCTCGTCCACGGCCCCACTCCAGGGCAGTTGAATACCGGCGCGAAAGTGGTTCCGGCAAATCTGTGGACAACTCGGGTCAAGCTGCGAGACCTCGTCGCAGTGATGATCTTGCACGCTGCACCCTTTACCCCGACCGTGCACCCGCTGCAGACGGTGCAGCGTCGGGGTAAAGGGTGCAGCGTGAAACGTAGGGGCTTCAAGCGTCGGTGACGGCTGGACGCCGCAGCTTCCAGCTGGCGATGATGGTCCAGAGCAGCAGGCCGCAGAGCAGTGCCGCGACCAGCCCGAAACCGAGAGAAGGAATCAGCGGCAGGCTGATGCCCAGCGCGCCCCCGAACACCCAGCAGATCTGGAACACAGTCTCCGAGCGGGCGAATACCGACGTACGCACCACCTCGGGCACATCACGCTGCACCAGGGCGTCGTAACAGAGCTTGGCCAGCTGGGCGCACAAGCCGGCGACGAAGCCGAGCGTGACGACGGTGACGATCGAGTAGAACCCGGCCGTGATGACCGCCATCGCGGTGTCGACGGCAAGCACAGCCAGCCCCATCTTCTCGGGTGAGACATTCCGCAACAGATGCCCGGCGACAGTGCCCAGACTGTTCCCGGCCCCGGCGGCGGCCACCACGATGGCCAGCAGCACCGTCCCGTTCAGCGTGCTGATCGGGTGCTCGCGGAGCAGGAAGGCCAGGAAAAGCGTGAGGAAGCCGGTCATCAGCCGGGCGCCCATGACGCATCTCAGCCCCTGCAGCACGCTGGGCGGGAGGCTCCGGAACCGGCGCGAGATCCGGTTGGTGGGCTGCTCCGGCGGTGGCCCCGCGGGCATCGGCAAGACTCCGCCGATGTCCCGCTCGCCCGCCGAGCTGTCCACCCGCGGCGACAGCAGGATGGCGAGCACGGTCGCCGCGATGAAGACGCAGAAGCCGAAGCGGAGCGACCACGCCGGGCCGAGCTTGCTGAGAGCCGCCGCTATGGCCCCGCCGACCAGTGCCCCGGAAACCTTGGCCATCGAGATCCGCGAGTTCGCGTTGACCAGCGTGAAGTGATCTGGCAGCAAGCGTGGTACGGCTGAGGCCTGGGTGACGGCGAACGCCTTCGACGCGACCAGGCAGCTGAGCGCCAGCGGGAACAACGACAACGAATTGTCCAGTACGTCGGCCAGCACCCAGCAACCGAACCCGCGCACCGCGAGGGTGATCCCGATCGCCCAACGCCGGCCGTGCCGGAACCGGTCAAGGAACGGTCCGATGAGCGGGGCCACGATCGCGAACGGGGCCATCGTCAGCAGCAGGAACTGGGCGACCTGCGGCCGGGCCTGGTCGGTGGGCAGGGTGAAGAACAGCGTGCCGGCCAGGGCCACCGCCAGTGTCGCGTCCCCTGCGGCGGCCAGGAACTGCAGGTGGACGAGCCGGGCGAGCCCGCTCTCACCCGCACCACCGGAGGTGGTGAAGCGGTGCACTGCTCCCGCGCCCCGCTTGACCTGGCTGCCGACGAACCGGCCACCCGACGCGACGGCCCGCCCCGAGCGCTGGAGGACGTCGTCCTTCACGCCTCCATTTGACACCACGGCGGGTTATCCGACCTGGTCCTGCGACAATGGCCGAATGGCGCTGAGCACCAGAACGATCAAGCCGGACGCGGCTTGCCTGGCGGCCGTCGACCTGGCCAGGGAGGCGGCTGTCGACGCGGCGGGTGTGATGGGGGTCGGCGATCATCTTGGCGCGCAGGCTGAGGACGATCGGGTGGTCAGCCACTTGTTCGCCTGCCCACACCCGGGTTACCGGGGCTGGCGCTGGTCGGTGACCGTGGCGCGGGCATCCCGGGCCAAGGTGGTGACTGTGGACGAGGTGGTGCTGCTGCCCGGTGACGGCGCACTCAAGGCGCCGACCTGGGTGCCGTGGGCGGAGCGGATCCAGCCTGGCGACGTGACTCCCGGTCTGCTGATGCCGGCGGGCGGCGACGACGTACGCCTGGTCCCTGGCTACACCGGTGGCGAGCGCGCCGCCGACGCCGATCCGGCCGAGCAGAGCCTGGCCCGTGCGGTGGTCGCAGAGCTGGGCCTTGGCCGGGATCGGGTGCTGTCGCTGGAGGGCCGCGACGAGGCGGCGGAGCGCTGGATGGCCGGCAGTGGCGGTCCGGACAACGAGTTGACCAGACAGGCACCCGACATCTGCGAGACCTGCGGTTTCTTCGTACGCCTGCAGGGGCAGCTGGGCATGATGTTCGGGGTGTGTGCCAACGCCTACTCCCCGTCCGAGGCCGCGGTCGTCAGCATGAACCACGGGTGCGGCGCCCACTCCAACGTGCCCTCGGAGGACCGCATCGAGGAACTGCCGGCGCCGGTCTGGGAGACTATCGAGTGGGACTCGCCGATCTCCCTCTTCGACTGAGCCGGATGGGCGTCAGCTTCGTCACGGTGCGGGACCGGCCGGACCTGGTTCGGGCCATGTGGGACCTGCCCAACCCGTGGCCGACGTTCATGCTGCAGGACGTCGTCTCCGACTTCTGCTACGACCAGCTGCCCGTGCGCTATCCGGAGTTTCAGCTGCTGGCCGTCGACGGTGATCGGGTCCTGGCCCGCGTCAATGCGGTGCCGTACGCCTGGAGCGGGGTCGACGAGGAGCTGCCGGAGTCGGGCTGGGACTTCGCCCTGGGCATGGCCTTCCGGCCGGAGATGCCCGAGGCGGCCACCGCCGTCTGCCTGATCGAGGCGCGGATCCATCCCGACATGGCCGGTGCCGGACTCGGTACCGCCTTGCTGCTCGCGGCCGGGGAGAATGCAGCGGCCCTCGGCTACCCGCACCTGCTCGCGCCGATCAGACCGACCCGCAAACACCTGGAGCCTGACACCCCCGTCGACGAGTACGTACGGCGTGCCCGCCCCGACGGAACGGCGTACGACCCGTGGCTCCGCAGCCATCTCCGGCTCGGTGGCCGGCTGGCCCGGATCTGCCACGCGGCGATGACAATTGCCGGCAGCCTGGCGGAGTGGCGGGCGTGGACCGGACTGACGTTCGAAGCGTCCGGCACGGTGCACGTGGAGGGAGCGCTCAGCCCGGTGCACGTCTCAGTTGAGAACGACTACGCCGTCTACGTCGAGCCCAACGTCTGGATCGTCCACGCAACCGGCGGGAACACTCCCTGATACTTAGCTGTTGTAATTAGCAATGCTAAGTATTAAGCTCGACGTCGTGCCAGCCAAGGAAGATCTTCGTACGTCCTCGGGCCTCGCGCACGCGGTCCGCCCCGTCGTGATGCGGCTGGCCCGCTCGCTTCGCCACATTCGCGACGACTCGCTCGATCTGCAGAGCAACCAGCTGTCCGCGATGGCGGTGCTGCTGAACGACGGCGACATGGTGATGGGTCAGCTCGCGGCGACCGAGAAGGTGCAGCCACCGTCGATGACCCGGATCGTCAACGGTCTGGAGCAGCGTGGCTACGTAGCCCGGCGTCCCGACCCGCGTGACGGCCGGCAGTGCCTGGTCACGCTGACCCCGGCCGGCCGGGAGGTCATCCTGGCCAACCGTCGCCGCCGGGACGAGTGGCTGACTGTCCGCATCGCCGAGCTCGACCCGGCGGAGCGCGAAGTGCTGCGCCAGGCGGTGCCGATCCTGGCCAAGGTGGACCACGCGTGACGGCCAACGCCACAACCCCGTCGGCAAAGGTGGCGGTTGAGACCCCCGCGCGGCGTGGCAGCATGTTCGCGGCGCTGCGCAGCCGCAACTACCGGATCTACCTGACCGGCACGTTCGTCTCCAACATCGGCACCTGGATGCAGCGCGTCGCCCAGGACTGGCTGGTCCTGGAGCTGTCCGGCGGATCCGCCCTGGCCATCGGCATCACCACCGGGCTCCAGTTCCTGCCGATGCTGCTGCTCTCCCCGTACGGGGGCCTGATCGCCGACCGGTTCGACAAGCGCCGCATCCTCAAGCTCACCCAGTCGTGGCTGGCGCTGTGTGCGCTGGTGCTCGGCCTGCTGGCCGTGACGGGCATCGCCACCACCGAGCACGTCTATCTGCTGGCCCTGCTCTTCGGCGTCGGTGTCGCGTTCGACAACCCGGCGCGGCAGGCGTTCGTGTCCGAGATCGCCGGCCCGGAGCATCTGCCCAACGCCATCGGCCTGAACTCCGCCAGCTTCCACGCGGCACGCATCATCGGCCCGGCGGTGGCCGGCCTGGTGATCGCGGCCTTCGGCTCCGGCTGGGCGATCCTCACCAACTCGGTCACCTATGCCGCGTTCATCGCCGCCCTGATGCTGCTCGATGTCCGCCGGCTGAACCTGATTCGGCCGGCCGCGAGGGCCAAGCGGCAGATCCGCGAAGGGCTGGCGTACGTCCGGCGGCATGACCGGATCCTGCTGGTGCTCTGTGTCGCGTTCTCCATCGGTACCTTCGGCATGAACTTCCAGATGACCAGTGCCTTGATGGCCCAACAGGAGTTCGGGCTCGGCGCGGAGGCGTACGGCATCCTCGGCACGTTCATGGCCGTCGGCTCGCTGTCGGGTGCACTGCTCGCGGCTCGGCGGCGCGCCGCGCCGAGCGCCAGATTCGTGGTCGTCATGGCCTGCGTCTTCGCCGTGCTCGAGGTGGCGGCCGGACTGATGCCGAGCTACGCCTCCTACGCTGCAGTGCTCCCGCTGCTGGGGCTCGCCACCTTGCTGACGCTCACCGCGGCCAACGCCTCGATCCAGCTCCGGGTGGAGCCGCAGCTGCGCGGGCGGGTGATGGCGCTATACAGGATGCTGCTGATGGGCGGCACCCCGGTCGGCGCACCGATCCTGGGCTGGGTCGGCCAGGAGTTCGGGCCGCGGTGGACGCTGATCGGCGGCGGTGTCCTGACGGCGCTGGGCGTGCTGATCAGCGTCGCGCTGATCGCCCGCCGCCGCCGCTGACCCGTCCGATCCTGCACCCTGCACCCTTTAACCCGACGCTGCACCATCTGCAGACGGTGCAGCGTCGGGTTAAAGGGTGCAGCGTGGACGGTGTCGGGCAGGCTGCAAGTTCTGATCGCAGACGCGGCGGCGTGCCGCGGCCGATGAAACAATGGCCGCAGCGCGTCGATCATGGTCAGGAGGTGAGCGTGAGCGGAACGATCCGGGTGTTCGTGAGCTACCGGCGCCAGGACGCCCGCCACGTCGCCGGGCGCCTGGCCGACCGGTTGGTCGAGCGGTTCCACGTCTTCATGGACATGGACACCATCGAGCCCGGCACCGACTTCACCGACGTGATCAGGCAGGCGGTCGAGGAGTGCGACGTCTTCCTTGCGGTGATCGGGGCGCAGTGGATGGACGTGAAGGACGACCAGGGGCAGCGGCGGCTGAACGATTCCGGCGACTGGGTGGTGGCGGAGACCGTCGCGGCACTGCGGCGAAACGTCCCGGTGATCCCCGTGCTAGTCGACGGGGCCGTCATGCCCGCTCGCTCCGAGCTTCCTCCCGAGCTCTCGCCACTGGCCAGCCGGCAGGCGGTCACCATCCGGCACGAGTCGTTCAGCTCCGACGTCAGCCGGCTGATTGCCGCGATCGAGCGGCGGGTCGGCGCCGAGGCCGGATCGGGCTCCCGGACGCCCGCTGCGCCAGACAGCCCGACACCGGCTCCGCCGGTCTCCGTCGACGCGGACTACTCGGCAGGGCTGGCCGCCTTCTTCGCCCATCGTTGGGACGAGGCGATCCAGCGTTTCGAGCGGGTGCTACGTGCCCAGCCTTCACATGCGGCGGCCAACGAACGGCTGGCCGAGGCCCGCCGCGGCCGTCAGCTCGCGACCTGGAGCGAGCAGGCAGACCGGGCCGCCGCCGAAGGCCGGTGGTCGGACGCGGTCATCCAGCTGGAGAACATCCACGCGCTCGACGCGAACTATCCCGATCTCACCCGCCGGCTGCAGGCGGCGACCGCCAAGCGGCATGTCGCCGACCTGAAATCCGACATCCGCACCCTTGCCGCAGCCGGTGAGTGGTCGGCCGTGCTGGCCGCCGGCCAGGAGCTGGCCCGGCTCGATCCAACCCAGGCCAACCCCGACGGTCTGGTCGGTCGTGCCCAGACCGAGCTCGCCGAGGCGCGGCGCCACGAGCTCGCCGAGCTGTACAACGGGGCGGTTCAGGCCGAGGCCGCCGGCCGGATCGACGAAGCCGTGGACGCGCTGACCAAGATCAACCAGCTGGACCCCGCGAATGCCGAGATCGCCCGCCGGCTCTCGGTGCTCCGCGAGCGTGCCGCGGGCCGCCCGTACGCCGCACCCAGCCCGACGCCGGCGCCCACTCCGCCACCGATGGCTTCGCCCAGCCCGACGCCGATGGCTTCGCCCAATCCGCCACCCCGGCCGCCCGACGGGCAGGCGCCAGCTCCGCTGTACCTTCCGCCGCCAGCGGACCGGAAACGGTCCCGAGGTTGGATCATCGCCGCGGTGGCGGCGGTGCTGGTCGCCGTGGTCATCGCCGGGGTTCTGGTCTTCGGAGACGGCAACGGGACGGCCAAGGACAAACCGTCGGCATCGCCGAGCCCGTCGGGAAACTCGACGGGGCCAACGCCGTCGCCGTCGGACAACACTCCGTCGCCGACATTCTCAACCTCGCCCAGCGGCACGCCGAGCCTGACCACCAGCGAGCTGCGGACCCACATCCCGGTCGACATCCGCGCCACCTGCGACGACTACACGCCGCCGACCGGCGACCCGTTGGAGGTCAAGCTGGTCGGCGCCCTGAAGTGCGCGCCGACCGACGCGAACGCACCGAAGCAGGTCTGGTACTTCCAGTACATCGACAACGCGGCAATGGACGCGGCGTACGCGCCGTACACGAAGGGCACCTTCGTCAAGGGCGACTGCAAGGCGAAGGGCCAGAAGATGACTTTCACCACGACCGAGCAAGGAAAGAAACTGCCGGGCGGGGTGCTGCACTGCTACCAGTCCGAGAGCAGGGAGACCTATTTCGCCTGGGCCCACGACTACCTGCACATCATGTCCTTCGCCGGTGATCCCAAGCTGAGCTTTGCCAAGATGAAGGCCTGGTGGGAGCACGCCGGTCCCTACCGGCAGCCATGACCGCGCCGATCGTGACCGTACGCGGGGAGGCGGAGCTGCAGGGACCGCCGGACCTGGCCACGCTGAGCTGCACGCTGCACGCCTCCGGCGACTCCGCCGAGAAGGTCCGGGGCCAGCTGGCCACGGGGTCGCAGGCGCTGGCCGAGCTCCTGGAGCAGTTCGCCTCGGAGCTGGAGCGGCACAGCACCTCGGGCCTGCAGGTTTCCCCGGAGTTCCACCGGCGGACCCCGGGCAAGATCACCGGATATCGCGGCACGCTCTCCAGCACCATCGTGGTCGCCGACTTCGACGCGCTGTCGCCGTTGATCCTCGGCCTGTCGGCGCTCCCCGAAAGCCAGCTGGACGGGCCCTGGTGGTCGTTGCGGCCCGACAACCCGATGTTCCGTCAGGTTCGGTTGGCGGCAATCAACGACGCCCGGCGGCGGGCGGACGACTACGCCGCCGCGTTCGGTGCCACGGTGGCCGAGCTGGTTGAGGTGTCCGATCTGGACGGCGGCGGCTTCCCCAGGGGGCCGATACGGATGGCGGCGGCCAAGGAGATGGCCTTCGACGACGCGATCTTCGCCTTCGAGCCGGCCGAGCAGACGGTTTCCGGCCAGGTCACTGTCCGGTTCACCGTACGCGACGGATCGGCCGGCGGCTGACCGGGACACCTCGCCGGTCCGCGCGACCGTTTCTGCGATACCGGCCGTAACAAACAGCGGATAGATTTCGGTCATGTTCGCCAAGGTGCTGGTGGCCAACCGGGGGGAGATTGCGGTCAGGGCGTTCCGGGCCGCGTACGAGCTCGGCGCCCAGACGGTCGCGGTGTTCGCTTACGAAGACCGCAACGCCGTGCACCGGATCAAGGCTGACGAGGCGTACCAGATCGGGGAGCGCGGCCACCCGGTGCGGGCGTATCTCGACATTCACGAGATCATCCGGGCCGCCAAGCAGTCCGGGGCCGACGCGATCTATCCGGGATACGGGTTTCTGAGCGAGAACCCGGAGTTGGCTCGGGCCTGCACAGAGGCCGGGATCACGTTCATCGGCCCGCCGGCCGAGGTGCTCACGTTGGCCGGCAACAAGGTCCGGGCACTGGAGGCCGCCCGGTCCGCGGGCATTCCGGTTCTGAAGTCCACCCTGCCGTCGGCGGACCTGGACGAGTTG
>JBKPNA010000307.1:0-3075 GCA_046765695.1 Actinomycetota bacterium
GAGTTACGAGTCGTGGCACCTGATCACCTCTACGGATATCTTGGCGCCGGACTGGCGCTGCCGCATCAACTGTGGACGGGACAGGAGTTCCTGACATCGCGCGCCGCGACCGTCTACTGGTGGAGTTTGTGGGCCGCGACATTGGCCGCCGTATTGATCTGGCGAGTCGGTGTTCCGGTCGTCCGCAGTCTTCGGCACGACCTCCGCGTCGCCTCGGTCGTCCGTGAGGCCGACGACGTGGTGTCGGTGTACCTGCATGGCCGGCACCTTGACCGGCTGCCCGTCGAAGCCGGGCAGTTCATCACCGTACGGTTCCTCACCGGCCCAGGCTGGATGCGTGGCAACCCGTACTTCTTGTCGGCGGCGCCCGACGGCCGCCGTCTGCGGATCACCGCGAAAGCGCTCGGTGACTCCAGCCGGGCGCTCGGCACGGTGCCGCCGGGCACGCGCATGATCTTCGAAGGACCGTACGGTCGGCTCAGCGCCCGCGCCCGGTCGCAAGCTCGACTTGCCCTGATCGGTGCAGGGGTGGGCATCACGCCGCTCCCAGCACTGGCCGAAGGCCTGGCGTACGCCCCAGGCGACGCCGTCCTGCTGCACCGCTACACCGAGCAGCCGCTGTTCGCCGGCGAGCTCGAGCGTCTCGGACGCGAGCGGGGACTGGCCCTGGTCAACCTCCCCGGCCTGCGCCGGGCGCCCGGCTCCTGGCTCGGCCCCTACCTCTGGCAGCACACCGACGAATCAGTGTTGCGCGCCTGGATCCCGGACATCGCCGACCGGGACGTCTACATCCGCGATGGGCGGTGCTGGACGTGGCGATCGCGCTGGGGCGGGACGCCGCGACCTGGCTCGAGACCCGCCCCGCACGCCGCGGGCTGGTCGTGTGGAGCGACGGCTCCACCACCGTGGTCTGAACTTTGCAGCTATCAGCTCTTCAGGCTGACCTTGGCCAGGAGCGGAGGGGTCGGGGTTTGCGAGCCACTTGGCCCCGGCTCCCGGGAGATCGCCAGACCGGTGGCATCGCCGACAGGTCCCCGGATCCACTGCCGGACGTTCCCGCCGGTGCGGATGAGATCCGCACGGGTGGCCGCGTCTCCCTTGAGCGTCCACAACTCCCAGACCTGATTGTCACCAGGACTGGGCAGATTGTGTGCGACGAACAGTGCCTCGTTGCGCTGCTTCGAGACTGTGTACGAGACGGGTGTCCCGTCGACCATGGCGGGATAGATCTTGACGTCGGGCGCCGTGAGCAGGTCGTTCACATGCTGAGCCTCTGAAACGCGCGTCTGGTTCTCCTGCCAGGACACGTACACCCAACCGCTGAACGCGAGTGCCACGATCAATGCGGCGGCCACCAGGGCGGCGAGGATGCGATCCGTGCGTCGGCCACGCCGAGTGGCCACGTCGTCCGACAGGCCGGCCGTCATCCCGAGCCAGGTCCAGTCCGGGACCTCGGACGGGTGTTCATCGAGTGGCGCCACCTCGTCGGGACCCAACGGCCGGACGTCGGTGATGGCAGCCGGTACCAAGGGTTGCAGCTCCGGCGACTCGCCATCCGGGATCGACTGGGGTCGCTCCTCGGGCCGAACGACCGCCTCACGAGCCAATGGCTGGACGGTCCGGATAGCGGCCAGCACAGAATCCCGAAGTGCCGCCGGGGGCCGCCTCGCCACCAACGGGGTCAGTTCGGCCAGCGTCTCGGCGAACCCGGCCACCTCGTACTGACAACTCCTGCACCCTGAGAGATGGGTCTCGAACTCGGCTCGCTCCGCCGGGCTCAACGCGTCCGTAACGTAGGAGCCGACGGCGCTGTGTAGATCGCTCATGTGCCCACCCCTAACGCGTGGCGTAAGCCGATGAGGCCGTCTCTGATCCCCGATTTCACCGTGCCGAGCGGCAGATCCAGCAGCCGGGCAACCTCGATCTGGCTATAACCCTTGAAATAGGCGAGGGTGACCGCCTGGCGTTGAATATCGGGGAGTGAGCCGAGAGCCTCCAGGGCTCGATCGGCATCGAGTCGAGATTCCCTCATTTCAACCGAACCGCGGTCGAATTCACGCTCGCCGTTTACCGCAACGTACCGCTCCGCGACGGGCCCGGTATTGATTGCCCGGACGTGCTTGCAGTGCCCATGCACCACGGCCATCATCCAGGCAAGCACACTGCCCCTGTTCGGGTCGTAGCAGGAGGCCTGCTGCCAGATCTCCACGTAGACCTCCTGAGTCACCCCCGCCGCCAGATGCGGTGAACGCAGCATCTGGAGTGCCGTGCCGAACACCCGGGAGGAGGTTTCGTCGTAAAGCATGGTCAACGCAGTCTCATCGCCGGAGGCGACCCGTTGGATCAACTCGACCAGCCGGACCGACTCCGAGGCATGACCATCTCGCCCCCCTGACACGTCGAAATCGGCGGCACGGGCGCGCTCTCCTGTTCCCCATGAGGGCTGCGCTACGTCAATGCCGACAGGCTAAACCTTTCTTTGGGAATTCGGGAACGAGCGCATTAGAATATTTTTTTCCCTATGATGCGTTCGTTTGTCGGTGATCGACTCACGAGCGCGGTTCCCTTGTTCAAAGGTTATCCGGGTGCCGCGCAGGCTCGGGCTCCCGGCCCGCTGGTTGGCTCGGTCGTTCGTTGGGCGGGTCCAGTGGCGGCACCGCCAGCTCTTGCGGCTCGTTCGGCGCGAGCTTGACGATCTGGCCGTGATGGACGATCTCCAGTCCGTCACCGACCTCGCCCTCGGCCCGGTAGACGACATGGTCATCGGTCACCTCGACCCGAACGCAGCAGCCTCGCCAGGAGAGGGCAAACGCCAATCGCCCGATTCCAGCGGGCAGCCGTGGCGCGAATCGCAGCTGTCCGCAGTGGTCGCGCATCCCGGCGAACCCGCAGACGAGGCCGATCCAGGCGCCTGCCAGTGAGGCGAGATGAAGGCCGTCCTCCGTGTCGCGCTTGCGGTCCTGCAGATCGACCAGAGCCGCCTCTCGAAGGTAGGCGTGAGCCAGTTCCAGATGCCCGACCTCGGCTGCCAGCACAGCCTGGGTACAAGCCGACAGGGAGGAGTCGCGTACGGTC
>JBKPNA010000308.1:0-8945 GCA_046765695.1 Actinomycetota bacterium
GGCCTGCGCCGCCCGGGAGGCGCCTCGCGGCGTTCTCCTCAGTCGAGATACGACCCGGTATCCCTCCCTCGTCGGCCTTGCGAGCCATCCACCCGGACGACGCAGGACCCTCGACGAACCTCCGGGCGCAACCACTAGCGATCAGCCTTGGCCGGTTGACTGGCGGAGAGGGCGGCGACGAACGCCTCCTGGGGCACCTCGACCCGGCCGACCATCTTCATCCGCTTCTTCCCCTCCTTCTGCTTCTCCAGCAGCTTGCGCTTCCGCGTGATGTCACCGCCGTAGCACTTGGCTAGCACATCCTTGCGCATGGCCCGGATCGTCTCGCGGGCGATCACCCGGGCGCCGATCGCCGCCTGGATGGGCACCTCGAACTGCTGCCGCGGAATCAACTCCTTGAGCCTGGCGGTCATCTGCACGCCATAGGCGTACGCCTTGTCCTTATGCACGATGGCGGAGAACGCGTCGACCGGCTCGCCGTGCAACAGGATGTCGACCTTGACCAGCTCGGCCGGCTGCTCGCCGGACGGCTCGTAGTCAAGGCTGGCATAGCCCCTGGTCCGCGACTTCAGCGCATCGAAGAAATCGAAGACGATCTCGGCCAGCGGCAGGGTATAGCTGATCTCGACCCGGTCCTCGGAGAGGTAGTCCAGGCGGTGCTGGATGCCGCGGCGGCTCTGGCACAGTTCGAGGATGGTGCCGATGTAGTTCGCCGGGGTCAGGATCGTCGCCCGGACCACCGGCTCGTACACCTCGGCGATCTTGCCGCTGGTCGGGTACTCGGACGGGTTGGTCACCACGAGTTCCTCGCCGCTCTCCAGCACCACCCGGTAGACAACGTTCGGTGCGGTCGAGATGAGATCCAGGTCGAACTCGCGCTCCAGTCGCTCCCGCACGATCTCCATGTGCAGCAGCCCGAGAAAACCGGCCCGGAACCCGAACCCGAGCGCGCCCGAGGTCTCCGGCTCATAGACCAGAGCGGCGTCGTTGAGCTGCAGCTTGTCCAGCGCCTCGCGCAGCTCGGGAAAGTCGGCCCCATCGATCGGGTACAGCCCGGCGAAAACCATCGGGTTGGGATGCCGATAGCCGCCCAGATCGGCACTGGCTGGCCTCGCCTGAGAGGTGACCGTGTCGCCGACCCGCGACTGCCGGACCTCCTTCACGCCGGTGATCAGGTAGCCCACCTCGCCCGCCGCCAGCGCGTCGGTCGGGACCGGCTCCGGCGAGATCACCCCGACCTCGAGCGTCTCGTGCGTCGCCTTGGTGGACATCATCAGGACTCGCTCGCGATGAGCCAACCGGCCGTCGACGACTCGAATGTAGGTAATGACGCCGCGGTAGATGTCATAGACCGAGTCGAAGATCAGTGCCCGAGCCGGCGCATCGGCATCGCCCACGGGGGCAGGGATCCGGGCAACGATCTGGTCCAGCAGCGCCGCCACCCCTTCGCCGGTCTTCGCCGAGACCTGCAGGACGTCGCCAGGGTCGCAGCCGATCACCCCCGCCAGCTCGGCGGCGTACTTGTCCGGCTGCGCGCTGGGCAGGTCGATCTTGTTCAGCACCGGGATGATCTGCAGGTCGGCGTCCAGAGCGAGGTAGAGATTGGCGAGAGTCTGGGCCTCGATGCCCTGGGCGGCGTCCACCAGCAGCACCGCACCCTCGCATGCCGCCAACGAGCGGGACACCTCGTAGCTGAAGTCGACATGGCCGGGGGTGTCGATCATGTTGAGCACGTGGCTCGCACCGTCCACCGTCCACGGCATTCTTACCGCTTGGGATTTTATGGTGATGCCGCGCTCGCGTTCGATGTCCATCCGGTCCAGGTACTGAGCGCGCATGGAGCGGGCGTCGACCACCCCGGTCAGCTGCAGCATGCGGTCGGCCAGCGTCGACTTGCCGTGGTCGATATGGGCGATGATGCAGAAGTTGCGGATGATCGCCGGATCGGTGCGACCGGCGCTGGGCGCCTGCGCAGAGCTCACCATGACCTTCCGAGTGGGGACGGAGTCGGGCCACTGCCCGGCTGACCATCATTCCACGCCAGCCGAGCGTGACTCCTCCGCTCAGCTGCCGCTCCTGCGGTGGTCTGAGAGATTTGGGTGCGTATGGGTGGCGCTGCTAATGTGGGCGGTCGCCCAGCGGGCCGTGTCCGCCCACCGGGTGGTCCATCCAGTCAAGAAACCGATAGAGGCTTGCCCAGTGGCAAACATCAAGTCCCAGATCAAGCGGATCAAGACCAACGAGGCGGCTCGTCAACGCAACAAGGCGACGAAGTCAGCACTCAAGACGTCCATCCGCCGCTTCCGGGAGGCCGCCGACTCCGGCGATGCCGCGAAGGCCACCCAGCTGGCCCAGGCTGCCTCGCGTGCCCTTGACAAGGCCGCGTCCAAGGGCGTCATCCACAAGAACCAGGCCGCCAACCGCAAGTCCGCCATCGCCGCCAAGGCCGCCCGGCTCGGTTAGCGGCCGCGGGCGCGCGAGACGGTCAGCACCATCCGCTCCAGGGCGTATGCAGCGTCATCTGCCGCCCCTTTGACGTTGGCATCGGCCACGGCAACCGCCTTCAGCGCTTGAGCCAGGCCGGCCGCATCCCAACCACGGGCCTGGGCCCGCATGCTCTTGAGCTTCCACGGCGGTACGGCCAGCTCCCGCGCCAGATCGGCATCGCGTAGCCCAGTTCCAGCACTGACCAGCTTGCCGAGGCCGCGTACGCCGGCGGCCAGCGCGCTGGTCACCAGCACGGGGGCGACCCCGGTGGCGAGAGCCCACCGCAGCTGCTCCATGGCGAGCCCGGTACGTCCGGCCAGCGTGGCATCGGCAACGGCAAAGCTGGTCACCTCGGACCGGCCGGCGAAGTACCGGCGCACCTGGTCGGCGGTCAGCGGGCCCCCCTCGCTGTCGGCCACCAGCTGGCGAACCGCGCTGGCCAGCGCCCGCAGGTCGTTGCCGACGGCGTCGACCAGCACCTGTGCCGCACCCGGCTCGAGTGTCGAGCCCAGCTGCTTCGCCTCGGCGGAGACGAACTGGGGCAGCTCCCAGGTCTTGACCGGCGGGCAGTCGATCACCTCGACGCCCGCCGCCTTGAGCTTGTCCAACAGCCCCTTGCCCTTGGGGCCGCCGCCGTGCACGAGGATGACCGCAAGATCGTCCACCGGCGTGCCGGCCAGCGCAGCGACGGCCGGGTGCAGCTCGGCCGGCAGCGATGCCAGATCGGTGATCACCGCCGCCCGCCGGTCGGCGAACAGCGACGGGTTGGTGATCTCAGCCAGCTTGGCCGCATCCAGCCGGGCGGCGTCGATCTCGTTCAGCTCCGCCTCGGGCGCCGTCGCGCGGATCTGCGCGCGCAGCACCTCAACCGCGCGTTCCGTCAGCAGCGCCTCCGGCCCGCTGACCAGGATGACCCGCCCGAACGGCGATCTGTCCACCACGTGGTCAGCATGCCAGCGAACGCCGACAGTGTTGCGCACGCTCAGGACCCGAGTTATCACGGCGCGGGTTGGTATACATGACCAAGAGGTCGCGAACGCGTGGAAGGGGCAGCAGGTGGCCGGCACCCTGTGGGCCTTGGCACTTCGCTACCTCGACGCGCGCCGCCGCCGTCCGGCACCCACCGCGAAGGACAAGCCACCGCTGAAGCGACCCACGCCGCTCAAGCGCCCCAATCCGCAGCCGCATCCGGCCGCCCGGTCAGCCGAGAGCGCGCTGGGCCATCGGTTGGCCGGGGAACCGGAGTTGCTGGAACGGATGGTGTCGGTCCGGCCGAACTCCGTGGCCGTGATGCTGACCAAGGATCAACCACCGCAGCTCAAGTTTCCGGGTGAGCTGATTCGACCAAGCCTGGTCCCGGCACTGCGGCCGGTCCGCGTCGTCGTGGTCAGTACGGCAGAGACGCACCTCGATGTGACCGTCCGGAATCTGGTCAGCCTGGACGGCTACCCCATCGAGCGGGTCAAGATCCGGCTCGCAGTCCAGTTCTCCGACAACGATCGGTACGCCACCCTGGTCGATCTGGTGCCCCACCATGCCGCCGACCTGGACGACTATCTGCTCGGGCTGGTGCAACGAGAGGTGACCAACAGCCTGCAGCAGGCGGTACGGAACAACCGGCTGGCGGACTTGAACCGCCCGACCCTGCAGCGGGTGCTCGAGGATCGCTGGTTGCCTCGGGGCTTGGCGGGTGGTGTGCTGCTGCGGCGCAGCTTTACCGTGCTGGAGTCCGTCTCTGCGACAACCACGGAGTCCGACGGGTCGGCGGACGACACTGAGGTGCTGCCGCAGCGCACGGCGGCTGAGCCACCTTCGCCCTTCAGCCGGCCGCGACTCACGCTCGCCCCACCGATCGCCGCTCGGCCACGGCTTGACCTGACGATGGATGCGAGGCTGCACCGGGTGTGGCGGGACTACGCCGACGAGGAACTGCTTGGCATTGCGGGCGCGAAGGAGAGCGACGGAGCCACGGTCGTCGCCGTGCCGACCCAGCAGCTCGGGGCGTACGAGAGCAGCCGGTTGGAGGAGGCGTTCAAGAAGTACTACGCCGACGCACGGATCCGGGTGGTGTTGGCGGTAGCGGACTCCTACAGCGAGCTGGTGCGGGCCTGGTTAGGCCAGGTCGAGAGCCCGCATGCCCGGTTGATCTCGGTGCAGTCCACCGACAACAACGCGACACTGCGGATCAGCGTCGTCCCGGACCGGGTGGGCGGCTACGCCGCGGCACGTGAGGTGTCCGTGGGTCGCCACGCGGACCGTCAGGCCCTGCGGGCGCTGCTTCCGCACGAGCGGGTCGAGTTCGTGGCCGCAGGCATCGGCTGAGCGAGCGACGGAGGATTCGCGTTGAGCCACATCACGTACGCCAACCCGAAGGCCCGGCCGCCCGGGCTCGGACCACTGACCCCACCCGAGGCCGATCGCGAGGCGGCGACCAAGAACCGGACCTGGGCCATCGTCCCGTTGGTGATCTGTCTGATCGCCAACATCGCGTTCCTGATGCAGTACTGGATTCCCGAGACCAGTCACTTCCCGGGTGCGGATTGGTGGATGACGGAGCTCGGTCCGCTGGCATCGCCCGGGCTGGTCACCGGTGGCGAGCCGCTGGTCGAGTCTCAGCGGGACTACGCGGATCCGGCCGCCTTTATTCTGCTGGTGGCCAGCATCGTGCTCGTCTGCCTGTCCCGGACCCGCCGCTGGTGGGGTCGGATCGCCATCCTGCTGCCTGCCGCACTCGGGCTGCTGGTCGCGCTCGGCATGCTCGTCAACCTGCTGACGACCGGCGGCAACCGAACCTCGGCGCTGAGCGTGATGTTGCTGGTGCTCTGGATGATCGCGGCCGGTTACTCCGCCAACCAGGGCCTGCAGGACCGGCTTGGCCACCCTCCGCCCAAGAGCTGGCGCAGCGGTCTGCCGATGTTGGTGGCCTACGCGGTGGTGGTGCCGGCGCCGACGGCTGTTGGGCGGGCGTTGTTCGCGCCGGAGATGCGAGACATGGCCCTCCAGCTGCAAGGCAACACCGTCGGGCTGCGGATGTCGGCATTGTGGACGGGAAGTAGCGCCTGGCTCTACCTGGGCGGGTTGCTCGTCGGCGTCGGCATCTGGGTGCTGTACCGCTGGTGGCCGCTGCCCGGATCCCAGGGGACGGGGCTGATCATCGCGATCGCAGTGATGCTGCTGGTCACGGGGGCGGTTGGCTGGACCGCCTCCGAGCTGGCGAGCAGGCGGGTGGAGCAACTCCGCAACGACAGCCCGGCGGCCGCCGCCAGCCTCGCATGCGACGCCTGGGTGCTGGCCGGCAGCGCTCCGCAACCACTCCAGACACTGATGATCAGTGGTCCGGAGTGCCAGACTGTGACGAGGTTGGATGGCTACCGGCAGATCGCAACGCAATCCCTGCCGGTGTCGCTGTCGCCGGTGGAGGCGCGGACACCGGAGGGCACCCAGACCTCCGGCCGGGTTGTCTCGGCCCAATACGGGCAGGTGATCGTCCTGGCAGGCAGTGACCGTGTGGATCGTGCGGCCGACACCCTAATCGGGTTGCGGGTCGTCGACCTCGCGCAGCTGTGGCGGCTCCGCTGCGTCGACGCGCTCACAGTTCGGTTCGCCCACGTGCCCGGTGGCGACGACCCCCCTCGGGCCCACGTGACCCGAGACGAGACCGGCCCGACCGTTGTCGTCGGCTGCTCGGGCAGGACGCTGAGATTCGATCCGGCGGTGGGCCCGAAATAGCGCACCGACGCCTCAACGGCGTGACGTGACCGCAGCGAGCCGCCCACCGCGCAGGACAACGGCCGCGGATCCCTGCTCGTCGGTGCGTAGCACGGTCATGCCGTAGGAACGGGCAAGCTGCACGGTACGCGGCGCGGGATGCCCGTAGTCGTTGTCCCGGCCGGCGCTGGCGATGGCAAGCCTCGCGCCCGTGGCGGCGAAGAACCCCGGATCCTGCCGGGCCGACCCGTGATGTGGGATCTTCAACACATCAGCGCGCAGGTCTACACCCCGGGAGAGCATCACCGCCTGGCCGGACGGCTCGACATCCCCGGTGAGCAGGATGCGCAGACCGGAGGTGCTGGCCATCACCACCAGGCTGCTGTCGTTCTCGGCCGAGGACTCCTCCTCACCCGGCGGCGGCAGCGCCACCGGGCCGAGCACCTCGAGGGCCACCTCACCGATGCGTGCCCGCACACCGACCGGTGGCGAGGCGACCGGGATGCGATGCTCCTCAGCCAGCCGGCGTACCTGCTCGACCTCCAGTCCTGGTGAGGCCAGTGGACTCACCCAGATCTGGCCGACCCTGCGGCTGCCCAGCACGCCGGCAAGGCCGTCCACGTGGTCGGCATGGAAATGGGTGAGCACCAGCAGCGGCACGACAGCGACCTCGAGCTGGTCCAGGCAGCGCCGCATTGGCACCGGGTCCGGCCCTGTGTCCACCACGACGGCAGCGCCGGAACCGGTCCGGATCACCAGCCCGTCTCCCTGCCCGACGTCGCAGGCGATCAGCACCCAGTCTGCTGGCGGCCAATCGGGAGGTCCCGGCGGAGCCAGCAAGGCCAGGACCATCCCGCTCGCCACCAGCAGAACCAGCCACGGCCGAGCGAGCACGGTCGACACTGCCAGCCCAGCGGCCAGCGCCACGACCGTAAGCCATACCAGCGTGCCCGGCGTGGTCGGCCACGGCCACGCCGAGCCCGGCAACGCTGACAGGTAGCGCGCCACCCAGATGATCATCTGGGCGCTCCAGGCGGCACCGGTACCGCAGATCGACGCCGCCGTTCCACTTACCAGGGACAAGCCGGCGGCAGTCAGGCCCAGCACCGTCGCAGGGCCCACGAACGGGCCGGCAAGGACGTTGGCTGCAAGACCGGACAAGCTGACCTGTCCGGACATGGCCGCGATCACCGGAAGTGTGGCCAGGTGGGCGGCGAGCGGGACCGTCACCGACTCGGCAACGATCCGCGGCAGCCAGCGGCTCATGATCAACGACCAGATCCGGGCCCACCAGAGAATGGCGCCGCTCGCCAGCACCGACAGGGCGAACCCGACGGAACGGCTGAGAAAGGGATCGAGCAGCAGCAGCGCCAGCGTCGCCACCGCAAGGTTGCGCAGCCCGGCCCGCCGCGCACCGGACCCCAGAGCGGCCAGCGCCACCAGTCCCATCGCCGCCGCGCGCAGCACACTCGGTTCCGTTCGGCAGAGGGCCACGAAGACGACGACCCCCAGCAGTCCGGTGAATCGCAGTCCCCAACCCCGAACCCCCACCCACCGGCTGACCGTGAGCAGGAACGCCAGCAGCAACGTGAGGTTCGCTCCGGAAGCAGCGGTCAGATGAGTCAGACCGACCGCCCCGAACTTCTCCTCAAGCTCCGGCGTGAGTCCGGAGGTGTCACCCACCACCAGCGCCGGCACCAGGGCCCGTGGCTCTGCGCTCCGGCCCGCGACGGAGTCGCGCAGTCCCTGGCGGACCCGTTCCACCACGCGCAGGGGCAACGGCGGCTCCAAGAGCGGCACCGGCTCGCCGCGGATGTGGAGGACGGCGGCGACATCGGATCCTCGGTCCGCTGGCTGCAGCTTCGCCCAGGCGGTCAACCGGCCACCCACCGGCAGCCTGGACCAGTCGCTGGCCTGCTGCCCAGCAATGACCACCAGGCCCGGCATCCTCACTCGCCAGGCGGCGCCCGCGGCGACGACCCGGTGCACCTTGACCCGACCAACGGCGTAGCCGGGACGACCGCCACGAGCAGGTAGCACCCGGACGTCGGTGCGCATCTCGAGCTGGACCTCGACCGTCGCGCCGGAGCGGGCCAGCTCGGCGACCGGCCCCTGTGCTAGCCGGTAGGCGTGCAGTCCGCCGACCAGACACAGCACGGCGGTCACCACCGCAGTTGCTGCCAGCCATGCCGAGGAACGCAGCCGCGCCACCAGCAGCGCGGCAAGCGCCGAGCCGACCGCCAGCACCCAGGATCTCGGCGTCGCCCAGGTGCCAAGCCACGCCGCTGCCCAGCCAGCCAGCGCCAGGGGAACCATTCGCAGGTCGGCTCGTTGCCGAGACCGGACCAGCGGCCCCATGCTGACTCCGTGGCGACTCACACTCGGACGTGCGGAGCGATTCGGGCGTAGGTCTTCGGCCCGATTCCGTCGACCTGCTGCAGCTCAGCCACCGAGGAGAACCGGCCCCGCTGCTGCCGCCAGCCGACGATGTTGGCCGCGGTCACCGGGCCGACACCAGGTAGTTGCTCCAGCTCGGTCGCAGTAGCACGGTTGAGGTCGATGGCTGCGGCCGGCGTGTTGCCGGTTCCCACCGGCGGTGGACCGCCGCCGTCCCGGACCTGGGTCACCGGGTGCCGCGCCGTGCCGATCAAGACCTGCTGCCCGTCACCGAGCACCTGAGCCAGATTCAGCTCGCCGGGATCTGCAGCCCTGGTCAGACCACCGGCCGCAGTTATGGCGTCCTGCACCCG
>JBKPNA010000309.1:0-6955 GCA_046765695.1 Actinomycetota bacterium
CTGCGAGGTCGAGTTCGCCGTCGACGAGACCGACTATCCCACCACGCCGGCCGAGCTCGTGGTCGTCGTCAAGGAGCTGCAGCGCCTCGGCATGGACTTCGTCTCGTTCGCACCGCGCTGGGTCGGGCGATTCGAGAAGGGCGTGGAGTACATCGGTGATCTGGACGAGCTGCGGCGTGACTTCGAGACCCACGCCGAGATCGCCCGGGCTCTCGGCCCCTACAAGCTGTCGCTTCACTCGGGCTCAGACAAGTTCGCCACGTATCCGCTGTTTGCCGAGGCGACCCGGGGCCTGCTGCACCTGAAGACGGCGGGCACCAGCTGGGCGGAGTCACTGCGGGTGATCGCGCACAACGATCCTGACCTGATGCGCGAGGTGCTTGTGCTGGCCCTGGACAGCTTCGAGGCGAACCGCAAGAGCTATCACCTCTCCTGCGACCCGAGCCGGATTCCCACCAACCCGACCGATGAGGAGGTGGCTCGGCTGATGGACGTCGTCGACTCCCGGCAGGTGCTGCACGTGGGTTACGGCGCAATCCTGGAGGAGTTCGGACCCCGGATGTACCAGGTGTGGAACGACAACGAAGACGAGCTCTATCAGATCATCGAGGACCACTTCGTCAAGCACCTGTCCCCGTTCACGCCGTACGCGCGCTAGGCGCCGCCTTTATTGGATCTGCACCCTTTCGAACGATCTGCACCGCTAGCAACGGGTGCAGATCGAAGGAGAGGGTGCAGATCGTGAAGCCAGCCCTCAGGGGCGCGGGTAGGACTCCTTGGGCAGGGTGTACGTCAGGTCGATCGCCGTCTCGATCGCCTCGTCCAGACTGAGCCGATGCTCCAGCACCAGGCGCGCCAGGAAGCCGGCATCGACCCGGCGAAACAGGTCGTGGCGGGCGGGTATGGAGGCAAAAGCCCGGGTGTCGTCGACGAAGCCCGAGGTGTTGTAGAAACCGGCGGTCTCGGTGGCGGTTTCGCGGAACCGGCGCATGCCTTCGGGCGAGTCCAGGAACCACCATGGCGCGCCCAGGCGTACCGATGGGTAGGTGCCGGCGATCGGCGCCAGTTCTCGGCTGTACACCGTCTCGTCCACGGTGAACAGGATCACCCGGAATCGGGGATCGGTCCCGAACCGGTCCAGCATCGGTCGCAGCGCTCTGGTGAACTCGGTCGGCACGGGAATGTCGTAACCCTTGTCCAACCCGTACGTCTCGTAGATCTCGGCGCTGTGATTGCGCAATACGCCGGGGTGGATCTGCATCACCAGGCCGTCGTCGCACGACATCTCAGCCATCGCGTAGAGCATGTTCGCCGCGAAAGCGGTGACCTCGGCCTCCGACGCGTCCGCGCCGTCCAGGATGCGGGAGTACAGCTCCCGCGCTGCTTCGGCCTCCATCGGAGTGGTGTCGGCCGACAGGTGACCATGATCGGTGGCCCGCGCGCCGGCTGCGACGAATGCGGCGCGGCGTTCCCGCAGTGCGTCGAGGAAGCCGTCGTACGTCGTGGTGTCGATCCCCGTCAGGTGTGACAGCTCGGCGACGTCGGCTCGCCACGTCGGCCGATCGAGGTAGGCCAGGGCGTCAGGCCGGAAGGTCGGAAACACGCGCTCGCTCAGCCCGTCGGCGGCGAGCTTCGCATGGTGCTGCAGATCCGAGGTGGCCGAGTCGGTGGTCGAGATGACCTCGATGTTGAAGCGGTCGAGCAATGCCCGGGGACGGAAGCCGGGGTCGGCGACGACCGCGGCGATCTGGTCATAGATGGCGTCTGCCGTCTCGGCGCTCGGGACCAGATCCACTCCGAACACCTCGACGAGCTCGTGTTCCAGCCAGTAGCGCGACGGGGTACCACGGAACAGCTTCCAGTTCTCGCAGAAGGTGCGCCAGATCTTGCGCGAGTCGGTCTCGTACGACCCGCCGTCCTTCCGTGGCACGCCGAGGCGAGCCGGTTCGATGCCCTGAGAGGCCAGCATGCGGAAGACGTAGTGGTCGGGAACGATCAGCAACTGCGCCGGGTCGGCGAACGGCGTGTCCTCGGCGAAGACCTCCGGCTCCACATGCCCGTGCATGCAGATCAGCGGCAGGTCCTTGGTCTGGCTGTAGATCTCCCGGGCGACGCTGCGCTGCTCTGCCGGGAAGGGGAGAGCTCGGTCAGGATCGAGCTGGAGGGACGACATCGACTAACTCCTCGGTAGTAGGCCGAGTTGTCAGAACCTCAGCACCAGACGTGGTGCTGAGGTTCTGACAAGTCGGATCAGCTCACTTTCCGCCGGTGGTGGCGATGCCCTTGACCAGGAACCGCTGGCCGAACAGGAACACCAGGAACAGCGGGATCAAGGTGACGACCGACATGGCGAACATGGCGCCCCAGTTGCTGCCGGCCGTCGCGTCCAGGAAGGAGCGCAGCGCCACCGGAACCGTGTACGCGATCGGATTGGTCAGATAGATCAGTGGCGTGAAGAAGTCGCTCCAGGTCCAGATGAAGGTGAAGATCGCCGTGGTGGCGATGGCCGGGCCCATCAGCGGCAGCATCACCCTGCTGAAGATCTTCCAGTGGCCGCAGCCGTCGATTCGCGCCGCCTCGTCCAGCTCACGGGGAATGCCTCGGATGAACTGCACCATCAAGAACACGAAGAACGCGTCGGTCGCCAGGAACTTCGGCAGGATCAGCGGCACGAACGTGTTCACGAAGCCCAGCGCGTTGAAGATGATGTACTGCGGCACCACGACAACGTGGAACGGCAGCATGATCGTCAACAGCATGATGGCGAACCACAGCCCCCGCAGCCGGAACTTCAGCCGGGCGAACGCGTACGCGGCCAGCGTGCAGGCGAACAGGTTGCCGGCGATCGCGCCGACCACCACGATGAAGGAGTTGATGATGTACTGCCCGAAGGGATAGGACAGGGAGTACCAGCCCTTCGTGTAGTTCTCGACGTACAGGTCGCTCACCCAGAGTCCCGGCGTGCGGAAAATGACCTCGGTCGGCCGGAAGGAGCTGGCCACCAGCCACAGCAACGGATAGATCATCACCAGGCTGGCGGCGATCATGATCACGTGCTTGAGCAGCGAGCGGGCCCGGTCACCCGCGGTGGGCGCGTGGTGGATCGCCTCCTGTGGAGCCGGCCCGGCCAGCGGTGAGGCGGTGGTCGTCGTGCTGACGGGGGTTTCGAGATCAGTCACCGTAGAACACCCAATACTTTGAGAGGAAGAAGTTGATGGCGGTGAACACCGCGATGATCACCACCAGCAGCCAGGCCATCGCAGAGGCGTAGCCCATCTGGAACTGGACGAACCCTCGTTGGTACAGGTACAGCGTGTAGAACATCGTCGAGTCCGACGGCCCGCCGGTCCCGTTCGACACCACGAAGGCCTGCGTGAACGCCTGGAACGCGTTGATGATCTGCAGCACCAGGTTGAAGAAGATGATCGGCGACAGCAGCGGCAGGGTGATCTTGCGGAACATGGTCCACCTGGTCGCCCCGTCGACCGCGGCCGCCTCGTAGTACATGCCCGGGATCTGCCGCAGGCCGGCCAGGAAGATCACCATCGGTGAGCCGAACGTCCAGACGTGCAACAAGATGATCGTCCACAGTGCCGTCCTCGGGTCACCGATCCAGCTGATCGTGACATTCACTCCGAGCAGCCTGAGGATCTGGTTCACCAGGCCGTCCACCTCGAACATCTGCCGCCAGAGCACCGCGATGGCGACTGAGCTGCCGAGCATCGACGGCAGGTAGAAGACCGACCGGTAGAAGGCCAGCCCCTTCATGCCCTCGTTCAGCAGGATGGCGATGCCAAGAGCCAGAGCCAGTTGCAGCGGAGTGGAGACGAAGACATAGATGAATGTCACCCGAAGCGAGTTGTGCAGACGTTCGTCCGTGAACATTCGGGCGTAGTTCGCAAGGCCGGTCCACTTCGGCGCCTGGATCAGGCTGTAGTTGGTGAACGACAGGTACAACGAGGCGAGCATCGGCCCCACCGTGATCAGCACGAGGCCGATCAGCCAGGGCAGCAGGAACAGATACCCCGCCTTGTTGTCCTGGCTCGCCTCTTTCTTCCGAAGCCGCTTCTCCTCCGGCGTCCGGGCTCTGCCCTTGCTGACGGTCGAAAGCTCTGAGAGGGCACTCATGGCTCACACCTTCAGATCAGACTTGACCTCGTCCACCATCTTCTGGGCAGCGTCAGCGCTACTCGCTCGCCCGAACAGGACGTCAAGCCCGTGACGGAACAACTTGTCGGCTAGCGTGCCGCCACCAGGGGGTGGCGCGATGGGCGTGGCGCCAACCTCGGGCTTGATGTCGGTGATGTACTTCGAGACTGTCTGTTGGGCCTTGGACAGCTTGGGCGTGACCGCGGCCAGTATCTCGGAGTTGGGCGGGATGCCCCGTTCCGCCTTGTCGATATCGGCGGCCTCCTGGGAGTTCGCGAACCAGTTGATCCAGGCAATGGCCGCGTCCGGGTTCTTGGTCTTGGCCGACGCGGACCACAGCATGCTCGCCTTGTACCAGGTTTTCCGTTCGGTTGCCTTGCCGGTCAGGCTCGGGCCCCGCAGTATCAGCATCTCCTTTCCGGAGGCAGCGTCGACCGCTTCAAGCTGGTTGGAGTTCATGTACTGCATGGCCGCTCTCCCGGTCACCAGGGCATTCTGGTCCAGCGGCTTGCCCGACTCCTCGCTGATCTGCTCAGGGCTGCCAAGAGCCTTGGCTTTCTGGCCCTTGACCATGAGCTCGTACCAGGCTTGAGCTTCGGCCACGTCGAAACCGAGTCCGTTCTCGGTGAAGAGTTCCTTGCCGTGCTGGCGGACGAAGGTGCCGAACATTGCGTCTGAGCCCATCAGCTCTGCAACGCCGAAGGGCACTCCCGCCTTGGAAGCCACCTCGGCACCGATCTCCATCATCGAGTCCCAGGTCCAGGTCTTGTCGTCGGGCGGGTCCATCTTCGCCTTCTCGAAGAGCGTGGGGTTGGCGAAGATGATCGCGCTGTTGATGCCGGCGTTGACGCCGACCAGCTTGCCCTGGATCTTGCCGGAGTCGACGGTGCCCTCGACGAACTTGGACACATCCACCTTGCCGAGGTCGAGGAGCGCGCCGCGACTGCCGTAGTCGGAGATGTAGTTCATGTCCATCTGGATGATGTCAGGGGCCGTGCCGCCGGCCGTCTGGGTTGCCAGCTTGTTCCAGTAGCTGCCGAATTCGCCCGGCTGAGGCGAGAGCTTGATGCCCGGGTTGGCCTTCATGAACGCGTCGATCTCGTCCTGGGTGTTCTTGTTGCGCGTCGGGTTGCCCCACCAGGCCAGCGCCAGGGTCTTATCACCGCCGCCACCGCCACCGCCACCACCACCGCCGCCACCACCGCCGCTGCCAGGTGCACATGCGGCCAGTCCTCCGGTGGTGGCCGCCGCAGCTAGCCCCCCTGCTCCGAGAAGAAACTGCCTGCGGTTAATGGCCATCGCCCATCCCTTCGCCCTTGACGTGAAAGCGTTTTCCGCAGAGTACGGCGATGTTCATTCCAGTGTCAACGACGCGCGGGCGGACGAGACCAGACTGCAAGACTTCCGGCGCCGGCCTGTCAAACCCACTCCGGTCAGGCAGATTGCGTCGCGAGATCTCTCGACGATATTCTCCTCGAATCGCTAGTGAAAGCGTTTTCTGATGACCAGCTAGCCCGTTCGGTTGGAGATGAGCATGGCTTCGCACACGGTACGAGTGATCATGAACGGGGTAACCGGCCGGATGGGTTATCGCCAGCATCTGGTCCGCTCCATCCTGGCGATCCGGGACGAGGGCGGCGTCCCGCTGCCTGATGGCGATCGCATCACGGTGGAGCCGATCCTGGTCGGCCGCAATGCCGACAAACTTGCCGCACTGGCAGCTCTGCACGGCGTCGACGATTTCACGACAAGCCTCGACGAGGCATTGAGCGACGGCTCGGCGTCGGTGTACTTCGACTCCCAGGTCACCTCGGAACGCAAGAAGTCGATCCTCAAGGCCATCGGCGCCGGCAAGCACATCTACACCGAGAAGCCGATCGCCGAGTCGGTTCCCGAGGGCATCGAGCTCGTCACGGCCGCCCGGGAGGCCGGCGTGATCAACGGCGTAGTGCACGACAAGCTCTACCTGCCGGGCCTGCTCAAGCTGAAGCGGCTGATCGACTCCGGATTCTTCGGGCGCATCATTTCGGTACGCGGGGAGTTCGGCTACTGGGTCTTCGAAGGAGATCTGCTCCCCGCCCAGCGGCCCAGCTGGAACTACCGGGCCGAGGACGGCGGGGGCATCATGCTCGACATGTTCCCGCACTGGAACTACGTGCTGGAGAACCTCTTCGGTCGGGTGCAGGCAGTCAGCGCCAAGGCTGTCACCCACATCCACGAGCGCTGGGACGAGCAGGGCAACTCCTACGCCGCCACGGCGGACGACGCGGCGTACGCCATCTTCGAACTGGATGGGGACGTGATCGCACAGATCAACTCCTCCTGGGCCGTCCGCGTCGACCGCGACGAGCTGGTCGAGTTCCAGGTGGACGGCACCCATGGTTCCGCGGTAGCCGGTCTGTTCGACTGCCGTATCCAGCCACGGGTGTCGACCCCCATGCCGGTCTGGAATCCGGATCTGCCCGAGACCGAGGACTACCGGAGCCAGTGGCAGCACATCCCGGACAACGCCGAGTTCGGCAACGGGTTCCGGGCGCAGTGGGAACAGTTCCTTGCCGACGTGGATGCCGGCCGGGCCCACCCGTACGATCTGGCGGCTGGCGTCCGTGGGCTGCAGCTGGCCGACGCCGGCATCGCCTCCTCGGCCGAGGGGCGTCGGGTCGAAATCGACTGGTTCGAGTGATGACCCCAACGACAAGCACGGTCGTCCTGCCGAACGCCAATGGCGGGTGGCGGCAGATCGAGCTCGCCGAACCGCGAGGGTGGGAGGAGCACCCGAACGGGTTCTCCGAGCGCATCGCCTTTG
>JBKPNA010000310.1:0-10960 GCA_046765695.1 Actinomycetota bacterium
GCCCAGCGCGCCGTACGCATGGACGCCGGGCAAGGACTCGACCGTGAGCGTCTCTTCGGCCTTGGTCAGGTCCCAGGTCCGCCACGTCTGCAGCGGCGTCGTGTCGAACCCGTAGCGCCGCAGTCGATTGGCAGCGTGTTCCGTGGTGATCACCGGCGCGGTTCGGTCCAGCTCCCGGCGGGCGATCCGGTCGAAGTGGTCGCCGTGCAGGTGCGACAGGACGACGGCGTCGAGGGACGGCAGGTCGGCGGGCTGGCTCGCCGGCTCGGTCAGCCGCCGCGTCCACATGCCACGACCGAGGTAGGCCCGCTGCCCCCGGTGCAGGAAGTTGGGGTCGGTCAGCACGGTGAAGGAGCCGAGCCGGATCAGCGTGGTCGCGTTTCCGATGAAGGTGATGCCGTCCATGGCCGGCCCCTACCCCCGTGCGAGGTCAGCCGAACACGATGCAGACCTTGCCGCCCAGGCCCTCAGCGGCGACCCGGTACGCCTCGTCAGCCTGATCCAGCCGGAACCGGTGGGTGACGATGGTCTCCGGGTGCAGGTTCCACCGCACCAGGTGCTCCAGCAGATCCTCCATGTGCCTCAGGGAGGTGACCCAGGAGCCGTACAGGCTGACCTGCTTGTGGATCAGCAGCTCCGATACGGCGAAGGAGATCTGCCCCCCTTCGCCGACGAACGCACAGCGGCCCCAGGTCCGAGTGCTCTGCAGCACGAGCAGCCGGGCGGCGGCGTTGCCGGAGCAGTCGATGCTGGCCTCACACCCGCGGCCGTCGGTCAGCTCCGCGATGGCCTGGGCGGCCGACTCGTCGGCCGGCAAGGCGTGGTCGACCAGGCCGAGGTTGCGGGCAAGGTCCAGGCGTTCCGGGGCGACGTCGGTGGCAATGATCGGACCGGCACCCAACGCGCGTCCGATCATCGCCGCCGCCAGGCCGACCGGCCCGAGTCCGGTGATCAGCAGGTGGTCCTGCCCAGACACCTGGAGTCGAAGCAGGCCCTCGTACGCGGTGCCGAAGCCGCACGAGACCAACGCGCCGTCGACGTAGCTCAACGGCTCAGGCAGCAGGATGCAGCTGGCTTCCTCGGCCAGCAGGTAGTCGGCGTGCCCACCATCCCGCTGCCAGCCGTACGCGGCCCGGAACGGCGACGTGCACCCGATCATGTAGCCGTGCCGGCACTCCTCGCACATGCCGCAGCCGGCGATGTGATACACGACGACCCGGTCGCCCTCCGCCAGCCGCCGACTGCCCGGACCCACGGCGACGACCTGCCCGCACGGTTCGTGGCCGGCGATGACGCCCTGGTACGCCTCCGGGCCGGTGCCGAGATGCTCCCGGTAGATCGCCCGGATGTCGCTGCCACAGATGGACGACGCCTTCATCTTCAGCAGAACCTGGCCGGGACCCGGCTCCGGGACATCGATCTCGATGTGCCGGACCGTGCTGTCGCCCGGGAGGACGACACCGTTCATCTTCGCCATGCCCGCTGCTCCTTCAGCCCCCGACAGCTGCGCACTACCCTCCCGGCGAGACGAGCCACGGATCCCTGAGGTCGAAGTACTCAGGCTCCCCCACGCTCAGCTGCTGCACCTCCTGCATGGCGGCCATCATCTCCGCAGGCGGCTCCTTCCGCTCCCCCGCCCGCGCCTCCTCCTCGGACGTGAAGTAGACCACGGTGGTCAGCACCCCGCCCTCGCTGGCGGCAGTCAGCGTGCCCAGCACGTCGGGCCGGTAATCGCCGAAGTCCTCGACGTCGGTCCTCATCAGCTCGCGAACCCGGTCGGGATCGGCAGTCCTGCCCCGGATGATCTGCACGAATCCGGCCTGGTCGGGGTCACCCATCAGGTCCGTCTCCACCTCGTTGCTCTCGGTGAAGCTTGGCTCCCCGCGGAACAGCCGCGAGGTCTCCGACCACCACTGGTCCTGCTCGGGGCGGTCGCTGTTCTCCCGGGCGGACTCCTCATCCTCGAATCTGGCGACGATCAAGAATGTGCCGTCGTCGGTGACTCCCGCTGTACTGCCCAGCCAGCCGATCGACCCGCCGGCGAGATCGCTGACCCACCGGTCCAACGCGGCCTGGATGGTGGACGGGTCGTCCACCTGCCCTTCGATGATCTGCACGAACACGGCCAACTCCTCTGTCTGTGATGGTGCCCTCTCGGGAAGGTACTCCGACTGGGTCGCTCGCACAGACAAGCCCCCACTTTGCCCGCGATCCCGCATCGGCCAGGATCACCGTAATGGAGCTCGTCACCGCCCGGCTGCGCATCCGCGAGTTCGTGCCGCAGGATCACGCCGCGGTCCACCGTTACGCCAGCGACCCCGAGGTGACCCGGTACACGGACTGGGGGCCGAATGACCCGGCGGCAACGGAGGTCTTTCTCGCCGAGGCGCGGACGAGCGCCACGACGGATCCGCGTACCCGGTATGCGCTTGGCGTCGTTCGGCGCGACCTGGACGAGTTGATCGGATCGGTGGAGCTTCAGATCTCCAGCGAAGAGGAAGGTCGGGGCGTGCTCGGATACGTTCTCGCCCGCCAGAGCTGGGGCCGCGGTTACGCGACAGAGGCTGCAGCCACGATGTTGCGCTACGGGTTCGAGGAGCTGGGACTGCGTACGATCTCGGCAACCTGCGACCCGGACAACACGGCTTCGGCTGCTGTGCTGCAGAGAATCGGCATGCACGGGGAGGCGTATCTGCAGCACCACGTACACATCCGCGGGGAGTGGCGGGACCGGCTCCTATTCAGCTGCGGACCGGCCGCCGGATGAGGCCTTGTGCGGAGAAACGACGCCCACCACCGGCGCACCCCATGCCACATGAGGCCTTGTGCGGAGAGACGGCACGACAGATCGGGACGCTGCACCCGGGCCCCGAGTCAGCGCCGCCATCCAATCTCGAGCACCTCGGGTTCGCGATGCCGAGGGCTGTACGCGCGGGGAACCCAGCGGTCCAAGCTGTCGGCGTCGTCGGGCCCGGGAAGGATCGCGGGGGTCTGATCGAGCTCACGCTGCAGCGAGCGATAGGCGATCCGGTTGGCAATCTGCCGGGTCGCCGACATGTACTCGTCCGTGGCCACGATCCGGCGCAGCCGCTGAAGGTGCGCGCTCAGCTGCTGTCGGCGCAGGACGAGAGCCAGCTCGTCATACTCCGGCTCGACGTTCCACGCCGCTGACTGTCGGGCGACCCACCAGTCCGCCAGCGGGCCCAGTCGTGCGCGCAGAAATCGCCGGCCTGGCCCGGTGTCGAGGAAACGGGCGGCGAGAATCACCCCGAACAGGACGATCCAGGCGATCAACTGCGCGTTCTGCCCCACGTCCCCTCCTTGCTCTGGTCAAGTCTAGGAGGATCATCACAAACCACTGTCGAGCGGCCAGCGCTGAGCGGCATCGGCGGCCCTGCCAATACCGGTAGATTCAATGTCCCCAAACTGCCCTAGACTCCTCATTATGAGCGCAAAAGGAGCCGTCGCCGGTTTTCTCCTCGTGTAGATGAATGGACCCAGGCGAAGGGAGCCTTTGCGGACAGGAAAGCCGAGGCCAGGGAGAAATCCCAGGTTGGGAGGACGACAGTGCCCGAACGTGTCGATGTTCGTGTCTACCTACGAACCGAGGGCGTCTCGGTCCTGGTCAACCTCAGCCACGGCCGGCTTCCCGCACTGGTTCATTGGGGGCCGGATCTCGGTGAGCTCTCCGAGTCCGACGCCAGCGAACTGATCGAGGCAGGCGTGCCGCCGTCTGGTCCCAATCTGGTCGACGAACCGGGGCGGTTGTCTCTGTTGCCGGAGCACTGGACCGGCTGGGCAGGCCGGCCTGGGATTGCCGGATCCCGGGGCGGGCGGGCCTGGTCACCGAAGTTCACCACGACTTCACTGTTGATCGACGGTGTACCTCCCGAGGCCGGAACCGAGTCCGGGCTCGTGGTTCGGGACGGACCGGCGCTGCTGGAGGTCGGAGCCCGCGACGATACCGCGGCCCTGTTGCTCACGATCCGCATCGAGCTGACCGCTGGTGGGCTGCTCCGATCCCAGGTGGAGTTGACCAACCTGGGTGACGACTACACCCTAAACGACTGCGTACTGGCGTATCCCGTGCCCCCGGTGGCTCGTGAGCTGTTGGACATGGCCGGGCGTTGGGGCAAGGAACGCATCCCGCAACGCCAGCCGTGGCGGATCGGGATGCACCTGCGCGAGGGACGCAGAGGCCGAACCGGCGCGGATGCAGCGACCCTGCTGCATGCCGGCGCGCCCGGATTCACCTTCACCAGCGGGGAGATCTGGGCAGTACACGTCGGCTGGAGCGGAAACCACACCCACTACGCCGAGCGCATGGCTTCGGGCGAGCAGGTCATCGGCGGTGGCGAGCTGCTGCTTCCGGGAGAGGTCGTGCTGAGGACGGGTGAGGCGTACACCTCCCCTTGGCTGTACGGGTCGTACGGCGTTGGCCTGGACGAGGTCGCCCACCGGTTCCACCGCTATCTGCGGTCGCGGCCGAACCACCCGTCGGCGGCGCGACCGGTCACCCTCAACGTCTGGGAAGCGGTCTACTTCAATCATGATCTCGATCGGCTGGTCGAGCTCGCCAAGATGGGCGCCGAGGTCGGCATCGAGCGCTACGTGCTCGACGACGGCTGGTTCGGGGCACGCCGGCACGACACGGCCGGACTCGGCGACTGGACCGTCTCACCGGACGCCTGGCCCCACGGACTGCATGCGCTGGTCGACACCGTCAAAGAGCTAGGCATGCAGTTCGGCCTCTGGTTCGAGCCGGAGATGGTCAATCTCGACTCCGACGCCGCTCGGGCTCACCCGGAGTGGATCATGGCCACCGGGAACCGGTTGCCGGTGGAGTCGCGGCATCAGCAGGTGATCAATCTCGGCATCCCGGAGTGTTACGCCTACATCCGGGACGCGATCTTCGCGATTCTGGCCGAGTACGACATCGACTACATCAAATGGGATCACAACCGCGACCTGGTCGATGCCGGAACCCAGCCGGACGGTCGGCCCGGTGTGCACGAGCAGACCCTCGCGTTCTATCGCCTGCTCGATGAGATCAAGGACGCCCATCCCGGGTTGGAGATCGAGTCGTGCTCCTCGGGAGGTGCGCGAGTGGACCTGGGCGTCCTGGAGCGCACCGACCGGGTCTGGGTATCGGATGTCATCGACCCGCTGGAACGGCAGCAGATGCACCGGTGGACCGTGCAGCTGATCCCACCGGAGCTGATGGGTGCGCATATCGCGTCTGGCCAGTCGCATACGACTGGCCGTCGTCACGACCTGAGCTTCCGCGCGAGTACCGCGATCTTCGGCCATCTCGGTGTGGAGTGGGACCTCACCGAGGCCGAGCCCTGGGAACTGGACGAGCTCAGCGAGTGGATTGCATTGTTCAAACAGCACCGCCAGCTACTCCTCACCGGCACCGTGCTCCGAGCGGACTTTCCCGATGAGACCTTCACGGTGAATGCGGTGGTCAGCACCGATCTCAGCACCGGAATCTATGCCCTGACGGCGCTCGCTCGCTCCGAGGTAAGCCTGCTCGGCAGAATCCGGCTCCCCGGACTCGACCGTGACCGTCGTTACCACGTGACCCCACTTATGCTCCAGTTCACCGCGCGCGGGTTGAGACCTCCGCCGTGGTGGCGCGTCACCTGGGTCAGCAATCCCTACGAGGGTCTGTCACATGCCTCGACCCAATTCATCGAGTCCGGTGATCGAGGAGTTGTGCTGTCCGGCGCCGCACTGGCTGATGCCGGTCTGTCGGCACCTGCCATCCTCCCCGAGCACACCGTGCTCTACCTGGCGGAGGCCATCAACTAAGCCCCCGCAACACCTTCCAGCAGCTATCCTCCTCGCACCGAAGATCCACAGACAAAGACCGGGAGTTCAAAGGCGGAATCCGTGACCAAGCAGAAGACCTCGACTCGGGATGCAGCTGTGACCCGCGCCGATGTCGCCCGCTACGCCGGAGTCAGCACGGCTGTGGTCAGCTACGTCATGAACGGCGGGCCGCGCAAGGTCGCGCCCGAAACCGCGGCGCGGGTTCAAGAGGCGATCGCCCGGTTGGACTACCGACCAAACGTGCACGCCCAGGCGCTGCGTCGCGGCACCACCGAGATGATCGGTCTGGTTGTGTCGGATCCCACCAACCCGTTCTTCGTGGAGTTCGTTGCCGCCATCACGGGCGCGGCCTCCGACTACGGCAGAGCCGTCGTCATCGCCAGTGCGGGTGCTGGCGCCGACCGCGAGATCATCGCCGTCGACGACCTCGTCCGCCGGCGGGTCGACGGACTCATCGTGGCGAGCATCTTCGGCAGACCCGACCTGGCGATCCGACAGTCCACCCGTTCGACGCGCATCGTGTTCATCGATGCGTCGGGCGCCATTCCGGGACACGCCAGTCTGGGCACCGATGGCTTCCGGGGCGCCGCTCTCGCGGTCCAACATCTCGCACGGGTACACGAGCACAAGACGATCGGGCTCGTCGTCGGCGGCACCGACAGCCCCAGTGGGGATCCTCGCGAGCAAGGCTGGCAACAGGGGCTCCGGGCGGCGGGACTTCCCGACGGGCCGGTCGCCCGAGTGGACTGGTCCCGCGAGGGTGGTTACGAGGGCGGCCACCGCTTACTGAGCTCGTCGAACCCGCCGACCGCCATCTTTGCGAGCTCCGACCTGCAAGCCGTCGGTCTGCTGCGAGCAGCACACGAACGGGACCTGCGGGTACCCGAGGACCTGGCGGTGATTGGCTTCGACGGTACGAAGGAAGCGGAGTTCTGCTGGCCGCCGCTCACTGTGATTGCTCAGCCGATCCAGGAGATGGCGAGAACCGCGGTTCAGCTCCTCATCGACGAGCAACAACCCGAGGGCTACACCTCGTTCGACGGGGAACTCGTGGTCCGGCGGTCGTGCGGCTGCTCGCCGAAGCAGCCAGACACGCCCTAGTGCCCTCCGTCAGGTGGCGGTGGACAGCCGGATGTCGATCTCCCGAACGACCTCCTCGGCCGCCTTGTGTGCCGTGCGGGTCCGATCGACAGGAAGGACCAAGGGCCGACTGCCGTCCCGGGCCAAGACCATCAACTGGCCAATTCCCAGCTGAACCGCCTCGATGTCCGACCAAGCCATCTCACGACGACGAGTTCGGCGTACGACAGTAAGTCCAGCGCTACTGAGATACACCACCCATCTCAGTGCCCTGTACCGGACCAGGGCGGCAACCGCGAAACCTGCGCCGACCGCGATGAGAGCCACTCCCGCGGCCAGCACGAACCCGGGCAGCCGGAACGTCGCCCAGGCGATGACCTCGATCGATCCCACCAAGGCCGACAGCGACGCGATCAGCAGCTGGCGGAAGGGCGGCTGGACCGGAAGCCGGAAACGGGCAGCCGAAGCAGCAGTCTCCACGGCCCTCCTCCGGGACAGGGTGGTGGTCATCTTGGCACCTGGACTGCACGGAGGCCATTCCGCGCCGGCGTGAGGCCATCGGTGGCGCGGAATGGCGACTCCCGTACCTCGGCACGCCGAGCCCGGGTTGTTGTGAGGTGCTCGGCCTAGGTCTTCGACCCGGACAGGGCAATGCCTTCCACGATCTGCCGCTGCGCAACGATGAAGATGATCAAGAACGGAACCGCGGCCAACGAGGTTGCGGCCATCAGGCCACCCCAGTCAGACGCGTAGGCGCCCTTGAACTGGTTCACCCACAGCGGCAGGGTGAACAAGGTGTCGGTGTTCAGGAAGATCAACGGCTGGAAGAAGTTGTTCCACTGACCGAGGAAGATGAAGATCCCGAGTGCCACCATCGGCGTTCGAAGCAGAGGCAGGATCATCGTGACGAAGATCTTGACGCGGCCGGCCCCGTCGATGGCCGCGGCTTCCTCGAGCTCCAGCGGAATGCCCCGCACGTACTGCCGGAGCAGGAACACCCCGAATGCGTTGAACAGCGCAGCCGGCACGATGATCGACAAATGGGTGTCGATCCAGTGCAGCCATCCCAGGATGATGTAGAGCGGGATGATCGTCAGCTGCATCGGAACCATCATGGTGGCCAGGAAGATCGCGAACAAAACGTTGTTGCCCGGGAACCTCATTCGAGCGAACGCGTAGGCCGCCATCGCGCAGGTGAGCAGCGACACGGCCGTGACGACGGCCGCGATGTAGAAGCTGTTCCAGAACGAGATGTAGAAGTTCCCGGTACCGAAGGCCGTCTGATAGTTCTGCATCGTCGGGGCCATCGGAAGCAGCTTCGGCGGTTGGATGAAGATCTCGTCCAACGGCTTGAAGGAGGAGAAGATCATCCACAAGAACGGCAGGGCCATCGCGAGGGCGCCGATGATCAGGAAGAGGTGCAGGATGATCCGCGTCCATTTGAATGGTCGGCGCTCCTGTGGAATGTCCTTCTCGTGGGCCGTGGTCTCCAGTGCCCGAGTGGTGAGGTCGCTTGTCATAGTCATTCTGTGTAATGCACCCATCTCTTCTGGGCGAGCAACTGCAAACCAGTGATCGCCAACAGGATTACGAAGAGTACGGTCGCCAGGGCTGCTCCGCGACCGAAGTTGAATTCCCGGAAGGCGATCAGCACGATCTCGTAAACGATCGTCCTGGCCGCGGAGGGAGCGGTTCCTTCGAAGAAGAAGTAGATGTAGTCGAAGACCTGGAAAGACCCGATGATCCCGGTGATGGACAGGAAGAGGATTGTCGGCGAGAGCAGCGGAATCGTGATCTTGCGCATCTTCTGCCACTCGCTCGCACCGTCGATGTCAGCCGCCTCCATCAGTGCTTTCGGCACGTTCTCCAGGCCCGCCATGAACATCACCATCTGATAGCCGAGCCCCTGCCAGATGCTGACCAGGGCGATCGCCGGTATCACGGTCGCGGGGTTCTGCAGCCAGTCTGGTGTCGTAATGCCGAACCTGCCGAGGATGCCGACGAGGGGTGACAGCTCCGGGTTGAGCAGCCACAGCCAGATGGCCGACACGGCGATGCTCGACGTGACGACCGGGGCGAAGAAGAAGATCCGGTAGATGCTCTTGACCCTGCCCACCTTCTGCAACAGATACGCCGCGATGAAGGCCGAAACCATCAGACCGGGCACCTGCAAGATGGTGAACCACACGGCGTTCCGCATCGACGTCAGCATCTGCGGGTCGGTGAACACCCACTTGAAGTTCGCCAAGCCCGCGTACGACCTGTTGCCGAAACCGTCCCAGGTGGAAAACGCCAGGATCAGGGCGAAGATCAGCGGGCCGAGCATGAACACGACCAGGCCGACGAGCTGCGGAGCCAGAAAGCCGAGAGCGAGCAGAGACTCCTTTCGCCTGGCGGCCTTCTGGCCCGGTGAGGGTAAGAACTCCGTTGGCTTTTCGGCGACGCCCTGATGCGCTACGGTGTCGCCGAGCACCGCGGCCATTACGACTTGCCTCCGCTATTGATGAACGCCGCCGTCTGGGTCGCGAAGGTCTTCGCGTCGGCCCCACCCTTGATGATCTTGTCGATCGTCGTCTCCAAATTGGTGGCTACCGTGGCGTTCGGGGCGATCTTCAGCGGGATCGCGTATCCGACCTTGGCGGCCTCCTCGAAGTAGGCCGCATGCTCCGGGATGTTTCCTTCGGTAACCACCTCGGGAAGACCGGCGATGGACGGCACTGCGTTACCTCCACCGGAGAGCCGGAACCTCTGGCCTTCCTTGTTGACGTAACGCCCGAGGAACATCAGCGCGGCCTGCTTGTCCTTGGCTTTGGTGTTGACCGACATGGCCGCGCAGTAGACGGCCGCCGGCATGATGGTCTTGCCGTCCTCGGACGGCATCGGGGCGATGTCGTAGCCGAACTTCAACTTCTTCAGGTTCGGCAGGATCCAGCGGCCCCACTGGATCGTGGCGAGCTGCTGGCCGTAGAACAGGGCATCCACGCCCTGGCCCTTGGGCAGCGTCCCGCCGTAGGTGATCGTCTCGTTCTTGAAGTGGTCGAAGAGCCAGGTCAGGGTCGCCATCGCCTTCTCGTCCTTGTCCCAGACGCAGTCGCCACTCTTCTCATCGAAGGCGGTGCCGCCGAAAGTGGTGATCAGACTGGTGAAGTCGAACCAGTTCGCCTGCACGACCATGCCGCGTACCTTGCCGAGAGCCTTGACCTTGTTCAGCAGGTCGTCCAGCGCGGCCTGGTTCCAGGAACCGCCCTCGAACAGCGCAGCCGGATTGGTGCTGACGCCGGCGGCATTGAGCATGTCCTTGTTGAACCAGAAGATCTTGGGGTTGCAGTCGACCGGGACACCGAACAGACCCGTGCCGTTCGCAGGCTTGCACCACTTGATCAGCCCGGGATAGGTGTCGGTGGCCTTGACCGGAGCGTCGGGTGAGTTGAGGAATGTGGTGAGGTCCTCCAGCTGGCCGCTCTCGATGAACTTCGCCATATTGCCGTCGCCGACGTAGAACGCATCGGGGGCGCTGCCGCCGGCGAGCTGGGTGAGCAGCTTGGACTGGTAGTCACCCACCACCTGCTGCCAGGTGACCTTGTTCCCGTGCTGCTTGGTGTAGTCCGCAGAGAACGCCTTGAACCGCTCGCCCTCGCCCGGGTTGGCCCAGGACGCCCAGGTGATCGCGCCGGTTCCGCCAGTAGCACCGCCGCTTCCTCCACCGCCTGCCGGGCCACCGCCGCCGGGGCCACCCGAGCTGCCACTGCCACACCCGGCGAGTACCGAGCCGCCTCCGGCGACAGCAGCGCCAGCCAACGCAGCCATCGATAAGAAGCCCCGACGCGAGACCGTCCGGCCCAGCGCGTCCTTCGTGTCTGCCATGCTTTTCCTCCTTGAATGTGGCGGTTGGGGCAAGCTGACGACCGCATGCCGCAGTTTCTCGCTTTGGCTGGAAGTTACAGCAGTAGATAAGAAGCGAGCAAGACTCCCTGAGAAACTGTTACGAAACGAGCCTCTCTACAGGAGCGCCGCCGGTCGAGCGCGGATAGCCCCATGGGGGCGC
>JBKPNA010000311.1:0-7998 GCA_046765695.1 Actinomycetota bacterium
GATGTAGGCGATCACCGCCGTCGCCCCCCAGGGCACCAGGGTCACGCTCAGTCCACCGATCGGCGCGCTGACTCCGTTGGCCAGCAGCCAGAGCCGGGTGCCGACGCCCAGGGCGTCGGCCAACGTGCCGGGGTCGGCAGCCAACCAGCCAACGACTGCGGTGCCCGCGCACAGCACCCAGCCGGCGAGGGCGCTCACCAGGCCGCAGGCGACCGCAGCAACCGGCCAGCTGATCGGTGGGCCGGCGGAGGCGTCGGCCTCGGTCGGCACCGTCTTCGGCACGGCGTCGCTGGCCCGCAGGGACACGTCGGTCTTGGTCCGTCGAGGATCGAGGAGGGACGTCATGGCCTCTCCATGCTCGCCCTGCGACTCTCCGCGAGTGGGCGCAACACGCCTGCCGCGGGTAAAGTCATGGGTCATTGGTCTGCGTTCACGCTCAGAACGCCGGCTCGCCGCCTAGGGGAGGCGGCCTTCCCCAGTCCCGAGGAGCAGTTCAGCATGGTCGACCAGGAGTCCGGAACCTACCGGCCTCGGCGCGCCCTCATCGAACCAGATCCCGAGCCCGCCCCGCCACCGTCCCCTGCGGAGATCGCGGCCCCGCCCACCGTCGAGGACCAGCCGCAAGGACCGCCGATCGGGTATACGCGTCCGGCTCAGGACTTCGTCGAGGAGGAGGCGCCCAAGCCGCTGTACCGCGACGAGTACGCACCCCGGCCGCTGTATCGCGAGGAGGCGTCCGGAATCGGCCAGGAGATGTCGGACGACACGGCCGGCCGGTCCATCACCTTCGTACCCCGGTCGCGCCCCACCGATGACGAGGCGACGGCGATCCTCACCCGCACGAAGGCCCCGGGCGGCCGGTACCGCGGCCCGAACCGCGACGACTACGACGACTTCGACACCGATGAGGAGGGTCGACCGCGCAGCGAGCGGACCCGTTGGGCGCTGGTGCTGGGCGCGGTCGCCGCCGTCGTCGTCGTCGGGCTGGCAATCGGGTACGCGGTGCTCGGCGTGGGCAAGAGTCAGGGCACGTCGCCCTCCGCATCGCAGTCCGCAGGGAGTGGCAGCACCGCCCCCACGACCGGCGGCACCGGCGGACCTTCGGCCACGACGGGCGGGGCCCTGCTGACCGACGGTTCGATGCTGAGTGCCGAGCAGGCCAAGCGCCTGGACTCGAAGCGCTCCTGGAAGGTCGCCCTGACCCAGCGGGGCGCCTCGGATGACGCACCTGCGCCCGCCTGCTTCGGGGCGGCGCAGGATGACGGCCAGCCGGTGTCGCAGCAGAAGATCCTGCGCGTGCTCAGCAGCAGTGGCAAGTCCTCGCCCAGCGCGCTGCACGAGGCCACCGCGTACGCCACTCCGGAGGAGGCGGCCCAGGCCTTCGGCGGTGCGTCCAAGACGCTCGGCACCTGCGCCGCGGCCGGCACCTACCTCGCGTCCGGCAGGGCGATCCGTGGCATCGGCGACCAGTCGGCAAGCGCGGTCGCGGCCGTGCTCGAGGGCAAGAAGACCACCTTGCACAGCGTGATCGTCAGCCGGACCGGGCGGGTGGTGAACATCGTGGATGCCAGCGGCCCCGGTGACGGTGTTCCGGTGACGAACACGGCTGCAGCGCTGGCCGAGGTGACCAAGGGACAGTGCTCCGCTGCCGGTGGCAAGTGCGACGCCGATCCGCAGGTCAAGGTCGGTCCTCCGCCGTTGGGCGGTGACGAGCCCGGCTACCTGGCCGCTGGCGACCTACCACCGGCAGGCGGCTCACTGACGCCGTGGAACGCGGCCCCGGTCGAGCTGCCCAAGGACGACTTCCCCGGAGCCAGCTGCGAGACGGTCAACTGGGCGACGGTCCCGGCGGTCAACCGGGCAACCCGGGTCTATCTGCAGCCGGACAGCGGCAAGGCCTACTTCGGCGTCAACGAGATCCTGATCCGGGCCAAGGACGCCAAGGCGGCGACGGCGCTGGTGGACAAGATCAAGAAGGACCTGGAGACGTGCAAGGAGCGTCGGCTGACGGCTACGGTCGACAAACCGAAGAAGGTCAGCAGTGTCGGTGCCCGCGCTAGCGCGATCGCCGGCTACACAGCCGTGGTGCGGCAGAAGACCGCGAACGGGACCGACAAGTTCCGGGTCGGCATCGTCTCCGTCGGCAACAAGGTCGCGTACACCTTCGCCAACCCCGACAGCACCTTCGACTTCACCGACGCACAGTGGAACGCGATCGCGGTTCGCGCCGGCGAGCGGTTCACCCAGATCAACTAGACCCTGCACCCTTTCGGTGGACGTTGCACCCTCTGCGGAGGGTGCAGCGTCGAGCTAAAGGGTGCAGCGTGCAGCAAACGCCAAGCCGGGAACCTCAGCTGGCGGGGGTGAGCTGGGTCATCACCTGGCGTACCAGTTCCGCGGTTTCGCTGGGAGTCTTGCCGACCTTGACTCCGGCCGCTTCCAGCGCCTGCTGCTTGGCCGCCGCCGTACCACTCGAGCCGGAGACAATCGCGCCGGCATGGCCCATGGTCTTGCCCTCCGGCGCGGTGAACCCGGCCACATAGCCCACCACCGGCTTGTCCACATTCGCCGAGATGAAGTCCGCGGCCCGTTCCTCCGCGTCCCCACCGATCTCGCCGATCATCACAATGGCATCGGTGTCCGGGTCCTCCTCGAAGGCCTGCAGGCAGTCGATGTGCGTGGTCCCGATCACCGGGTCGCCGCCGATGCCTACTGCGGTGGAGAACCCGATGTCACGGAGCTCGTACATCATCTGGTAGGTCAGCGTGCCGGACTTGGAGACCAGACCGATCCGGCCGGCCTGGGTGATGTCGGCGGGAATGATGCCGGCATTGGACTGTCCGGGTGAGATCAGGCCGGGGCAGTTCGGACCGATCAGCCGGGTGGCCGAGCCCTGCGAAAGGGCGAAGAACTCGGCGGTGTCCTTGACGGGCACGCCCTCGGTGATCACCACGACCAGCGGCACCTCGGCCTCGACGGCCTCCACGACCGCAGCCTTGGTGAACCGGGCGGGAACGAAGATCACCGTGACGTTCGCGCCGGTGGCCTGCACGGCCTCGCCGACCGAGCCGAACACTGGCACCGAGTTGCGCTCGAACTCCACGACCTGGCCCGCCTTGCCCGGCGTCACCCCGCCCACGATCTTGGTGCCCGACGCCAGCATCCGGGCGGTGTGCTTGCGGCCCTCGGAGCCCGTCATGCCCTGGACGAGGACCCGTGAGTCTGCATTGAGGAAGATAGACACCTGGTCCCTCCTATCCGGCCGCAGCCAGCTCCGCGGCCCGGCGGGCCGCACCATCCATCGTGTCGACCTGTTCCAGCCCGGGCAGGGCGGCGTCGGTCAAGATCTTGCGGCCGAGCTCGGCGTTGTTGCCGTCCAGCCGGACAACCAGGGGTACGTCGACGTGCTCATCCCGACTGGCCAGCAGCTCGAAGGCCTGCACGATGCCGTTGGCGACCGCATCGCAGGCGGTGATGCCGCCGAACACGTTGACAAAGACGGTCTTCACCTGCGGATCGGAGATGATGATCTCCAGCCCGTTGGCCATCACCTCGGCGCTCGCACCACCGCCGATGTCGAGGAAGTTGGCCGGGCTGGGCTTGCCGGGAAGCTCCTCCCCCGCGTACGCGACCACGTCGAGAGTGCTCATAACCAGCCCGGCGCCGTTGCCGATGATTCCCACCGAACCGTCGAGCTTGACGTAGTTGAGATCCCGTGCCTTGGCCGCGGCCTCCAGCGGGTCCTCCGCCGACTTGTCGGCCAGCGCCTCATGGTCGGGGTGCCGGAAGCCGGCGTTGTCGTCCAGCGTGACCTTGGCGTCCAGCGCGATGATCGACCCGCTCCCCGTCTTGATCAAGGGATTGACCTCGACCAGGGTGGCGTCCTCGGACTGGTACACCTCGCTGAGCAGCTGCAGCACCCGCGCGATCTCGGTCGCGTCCGCGCCGGAGAACCCCGCCGCCTGGACGATCTCGTCCGCCTTCGCCTGGTCGATGCCGACATTGGGGTCGACCGGGATCCTGGCCAGGGCCTCGGGCCGCTCCACGGCCAGGGTCTCGATGTCCATCCCGCCCTCGCGGGAGCACATGGCGAGGTAGCGGCGGTTCGCCCGGTCCAGCAGCAGCGAGAAGTAGTACTCCTCGGCGATGTCGGCACCCTCCGCCACCATCACGGTTCGGACGGTATGACCCTTGATGTCCATCCCCAGGATCTCCGCCGCCCGCTCGGCGGCCTCGTCCGCGCTGCGGGCGATCTTGACGCCGCCTGCCTTGCCTCGACCGCCGGTCTTCACCTGGGCCTTCACCACGACCACCGGCGTACCGAGCCCGGCGGCTGCCGCCCGGGCCTCCTCGGGGCTCGTCGCTGTGATGCCGCGCAACACCGGTACGCCGTGCGCCTCGAACATGTCCCTGGCCTGGTACTCGTACAGATCCACGCGATGGAGCCTAACGGTCGGGGCTGTTGGCAATCAGGCAAGGGGGGCGACCCCCTTGAACCCCCGCGGCTCCGGCGCAGGAATCAGACGGCGGCTGCCCCGCGGCGTACGTTCGCGCGGACCCAGTCCACGATCTCTGTCATGGTCGCTCCTGGCGTGAAGACCTGCGCCACGCCGAGCTCGGCCAGCGGCTCCCGGTCCGCCTCGGGGATGATGCCGCCGCCGAAGACCACGATGTCTGCTGCATCGGCGGCCTTCAACAGCTCCACGACCTTGGCGAACAGTGTCATGTGGGCCCCCGACAGCACCGAGAGCCCGACGGCGTCGGCGTCCTCGGCGAGCGCAGTCTGCACGATCTGCTCGGGGGTCTGGTGCAGTCCGGTGTAGATGACCTCCATGCCGGCATCGCGGAGTGCCCGGGCGACCACCTTGGCCCCCCGATCGTGCCCGTCCAGACCGGGCTTGGCCACGATGATCCGGAGCGGCCCAGGTGCAGCGGCCGGAGCATCCGACATCACGTTCGCCAACCTACCCCGGGTAGCATCCGGCGATGCAGCGCCGCGCACTTCCAGGTCTGGGCGTGCGCTCGACGTGCCCGGTAGGCGGCTTGTTGGGCACCTGTCCATGCCCAACAACTCCTCAGTACCGTTCAGGATTTGCTCAGCGCTAGCTGATCTTGACCCTTTTGAGACCCGAAGAACGGGCATACCCCTTAATCTGGGAACGGCGAAAACTGACCAGTCGTGACCTCGCGGCTTGTTGGTTGAGCTAGCGTGACCTGTTTGTTATGTTTCTCACATTGCCCGGCCCGTCGGGGGTCCGCAGTCGCGGAAAAAGGACCGGGCAGCAGTTGGTGCACCTCGGGAGACTTCCCCCTCCTGAAAGGCACGATCGGGTTCTCCCGCCTGGTCGCCGTACCGGCGCGACGAACCGCTTCGGCGGCAACGCCGACGCGAAACCGATCTTCTGCGGAAGAGGGACAAGGGAGAGCTGTAGGTGAGATCGCAGCCGGCCAGGCAGGCATCGCGCCGGGCTCCAGTGGCTGCGGTGGAGCCGGATGAGCGCCGGGGCTGGCTGTCGTATGGCCTGGCAGCCTTGGGCATCTCCGCTCTCGGCCTGGCTGCCGCGGGATCGTTCGCCCTCACCACGAGCGCACAGACCACCGAAAATGCGAACCGGGCACGTCCAGTGACCGTCGTCACCGCGCCGTCCCCGGTCGTCCCAGTCGAAGCCGCTCGCAGCAGCCTGAGCAGCTCGCAGCTCGCTGCGATCACCAGCTTCACCCGGCGGCCGAATCTGGCCACCGACGACAGTCGCAGCCCCGCGCTGCGCACCGCCGTCATCAAGGAACAGTCCGCCCAGCGCGCCGAGGAGTTGGCCAAGGGCGCCGACGGCATCACCCGCGCGGCGCAGCTCGCGAGCAGCGTTGCGCGGCAGGACCGGCTGAGTGCGGCGGACCGGGCAAGTGCACTGGCCACGGCCAAGCTCGCCGAGGAGAAGCTGCGCAAGGCGGTGGAAGCGCGGGTTGCAGCATCGCTGGCACGTCAGACATCGCAGGCACGCGAGCGGCGGCAGGTCAACGACAACCGCTCGAGCCCGGACACCTCGAGCCCGAACACGTCGCGCCCCGGGCCCACCCCGAGCTACACCGCGACCGGCGGACGGGCGGTCTCGCCGGTGCCCGGCGCAGTCATCGGCGCCCACTTCGGTCAGTACGGCATCTGGGCCCGCTACCACACCGGCCTGGACTTCCGCGCCGCGTACGGCACCCCGATCCGGGCGGTCAAGTCCGGGATCGTGCTGTTCGCCGGCAACACCGGTGACTGGGCCGGCAACCACGTCGCGATCCGGCATGCCGACGGGAAGACCACGATGTACTCGCACATGTCGTCGATGGCCGTCGGCTCCGGCCAGTCCGTTCAAGCCGGCCAGGTGATCGGCTACGTCGGACAGACCGGTCGGGCGTTCGGTCCGCACCTGCACTTCGAGCTCTACCCGGTCGGAGTGCGTTACGGGGACATCTACAACGCGATCGACCCCCAGCCCTGGCTCGCCGCGAACGGCGTCCAGACTCGGTGAGATAAAGATCACACCCGGAACGGCGGTCCTGAGCGCGTCTCTGGGCCGGCTTTTTTGATCGTTCGTTATCTCTCCGTTATTGTGCTGCCGGTCCATGTTTTTCGTGGGCTCACCTGCTGGCGGGGACAGCCCCGGTCGTCGTCCAAGGAGAGGTCTGCTTGCCCAGCTCATCATCGCAGCGTCGCGCCGTTGCGCGGCGGGCACTGATAGCCGACATCACGACTGACCGCAAGGGCTGGCTGAAGCACGGCATTGCGGCGATTGCCATCTCGATCCTGGGTCTCGGGGTCGCCGCCTCCGTCGCGCTGACCGGCTCTGCCCAGAACACCTCGACGGCGCGCCCGGCAGCGGTCAACGTGATCGCCCAACCCAACCCGCAGGCCAACCAGTCCGCCGGCCGTGGCAGCTGGGACCCCGCCAAGCTGGGCAGCCTGGCCGACCAGCGCGCCGAAGAGCTCGCCAAGGCCAGCGTCGGCTACGCCCTCGCCTCCAGCACCAAGTCGGTCAAGGAGCGCAACAAGGTCTTGGAGTCGGCTGCCGCCGCAACCCGCGAGCAGGCCAAGCGGCTGGCCGAGGGCACCAGCACCGACGTCCCCGCCGAGGTAGATCTCGGCGCGATCCCGTCGAACGGCAAGGCATGCCTGCCGATCACCGGCGGTTACCGGATCGCCGCCCGGTTCGGCGACGTCGGCATCTGGTCGCGGTACCACACCGGCTTCGACTTCGCCACTGGAGTGGGCACACCGATCCATGCGCCGGCGGCCGGCGTGGTCACCAACGCGGGACTCGGCCGCGCCAGCGGCTGGGCCGGTAACTACGTCGCGATCAGGTATCCCGACGGCACCTCCACCCTGATGGCGCACATGTCCACGGTCTCGGTCTCGGTCGGGCAGACGGTCTCGCCGTGCCAGGTGGTCGGCGCGGTCGGCATGACCGGGCGTACGTTCGGCCCGCACCTGCACTTCGAGGTCTACCCGGCCGGAGTCACCCCTGGTGACCTCTACTCAGCGGTGAACCCGCTGGGCTGGCTGAACGCCCACGGCCTCCACCCCTAGCCCGCAACTCCCTCCGGGTCGGCGGTCGACTCCAGATGCGGCCTTGTGCGGAGAAACGACCCGACGGAGCCGGAGACGAGCCTAGAGGCACTGGTCGCTGCCAGGCGCCCCGCGGAGCGTGGTTGGGCCTGGCGGGAGCCCGAGCCTGCGAGGGCGGATGGTTGCGAAGCGGGGCGCCTGGCAGCGGCCAGTGCTGCTAGCGAGGATGGGTCTGGCGGGAGCCCGAGCCTGCGAGGGCGGATGGTTGCGACGCGGCACCACCGGAGGCGGAGACGAGTGAAGCAGCGCGCGGCTAGAGCTTCTCGAGGGGGGCGTGCCGCAGGGACAGCCGCTTCACGCCGACCGACCCGAAGTCCACGTCGGCCATGGACTTGTCGCCCTCGCCCGAGGTGGCGATCACCTTGCCCATGCCGAAGGTGCTGTGCAGC
>JBKPNA010000312.1:0-3367 GCA_046765695.1 Actinomycetota bacterium
CCTACGGAGCGCTCGATCTCGGCCGGGTCGCGGCCCACTTCGGCACACCACCGGTCCAGCACGCTGCTCTTGTGCCGGAACTGTTCGACATCGCCGAACCCGTGCCAGATGGTGGCGTGCTCGGCAACCAGCCGCAGCGTCTTGCGTTCGCCGCCACCGCCGATCAAGACGGGGATGTCGCGTGTTGGTGGCGGGTTGAGCCGCCGCCAGCGGGTGCGGATCCGGGGGAGTGCCTCGCCGAGCGCGGCGATTCGTTCTCCCGCCGTGCCGAAGGTGTACTGGTACTCGTCGTAGTCGCGCTGGAACCAACCGGCGCCGATACCGAGGATGAGTCGACCGCCGCTGATGTGATCAATGGTCCGGGCCATGTCGGCGAGCAGGTCCGGGTTTCGATAACTGTTGCAGGTGACGAGCGCACCCAGCTCCACTCGCTCCGTCTGCTCTGCCCATGCCGCCAACATGCTCCAGCATTCGAAGTGCATCCCGTCAGGCTCCCCAGACAGCGGGAAGAAGTGATCCCAGTTGAAGATCACGTCAACACCGGCCTCCTCTGCGGCGTCGACGGCGCGACGCAGGTCGGGATACGAGGCGTGTTGGGGTTGCAGCTGCACCCCCACCCGGAAAGGCCGGCGCACAGCCGGTGCCTGATTGGCGGTCATGGTTCAGATTCTGATCGACGCGTGGCGCCTCGTCACTGGTGGCCCATGGTCGGCAGCCCACACAGGCCTGCGATCCAGGGTGGTTGCTGCGTCAGTCGTGTGTCGGAAGCGAGTAGACGGTGGCAGTCGCAGACGCCGCAACTGCGGGCGTCATGCTGTCTCCAGGGTGCGAAGGGCGTCGACCTCGGTACGGGTAGGCATCGCGGTGAGGTCGCCGCGACGGGTGGTGACGAGGGCACCGACAGCGGCGGCCTGGTCCAGGCGCTGCTGCAGGTTGGCGCCGGTCAGCAGGCCGGCGAGGTAGCCGGCGGCGAACCCGTCACCGGCGCCGACGGTGTCGATCGGCGTGACAGCGAAGGTCCGCGAGCGAGCGGTCTCGCCGTCGGAGTTCCAGGCGCGCGCGCCCGTCGCGCCGAGTTTGATCACCACCTCACGCGCACCTGCGCGCAGGTAGCTGTCGGCGACGGCCTCCGGCTCCTGCTGTCCGGTCAGCAGCCGGCCCTCGCCGATACCGGGCATGACCACGCTGGCCCGAGCCGCGACGGTATTGACAATCCTGGCCATCTCGTCGCGATCAGGCCACAGGTTGAGCCGCAGGTTCGGGTCGAACGAGACGCTGATCCCGGCCGCGAGCGCCGCCTCCAGCAGGCTGAGCGCGGCAGCCCGGACCACCGGCGAGATGCCCAGCGTGATACCCGTCAGGTGCAGATGGTCGATGCCCGCCATGCCGAGGACGTCCCCGGTGAGCAGCGCGTCGGCGTGCTGGGCGAACGCGGTGTCGTGGCGGACCTGCAGCACCTCGGGATCGCGGTCGCCGCCGCCGGCCTTGAACATCAGTGCCGTGGGCCCCGCAGCGCGGCGTACCAGCGCGGTGATACCCAGGTCGGCTACGGCGTCGGCGAGGTAGTCACCGTGTGCGTCCTCGCCGAGCACGCTCGCCCAGGTCGCAGCGACTCCCAGCAGTGAGAGGCCGACCGCGACGTTCAGGTCGGCGCCGCCGGGGAACCGGGTGAACTGGGTCGCCGTACGCAGGGTCGGCTCGACGCTGCCGTAGCCGACCAGCGCCTCCCCGAAGAGCAGTACGCGCGGCGCCCCCGAGCCGTCAGTCATGTCGCCACGGCCTCGGCTACTGCAGCGGTCACGGCGCGACACCGGCGGCGCAGTTCGGTCGGGTCCCCGCCGGCCAGGGCATCCCCGAGCAGTGGGCCGCCGATGCTGACCGCGGCCGCACCGGCAGCCAACCACTGCTTGGTCGCTGCCAGATCGACCCCTCCGGACGGCACGGTCTGCAGATCGGGGAAGGGGCCGCGTAAGTGCTTGAGGTATCCGGCCCCGACCGTCTGGGCCGGGAAGATCTTGACGGCGGTCGCACCGGCATGCCAGCCGGTGGCGAGCTCGGTCGGGCTGAACCCGCCGGGGAAGACCGCGACGTTGCGCGAGATCGCGAACGCCACCACGTCGAGGTTCATGGTCGGGGTCACCAGGTACTGAGCGCCGGCGTCGATGGCCGTCGAGGCCTCGGCGGTGCTCAACACGGTGCCGACGCCGACATCCGCCGTATCGGCGTACCGGTCCACCAGCCCCGACAGCGAGTCGAACAGCTCGGGCGTGGTCAGGGTCAGTTCCAGGCTGAGGATGCCCTCCTCCACCAGGACGTCGCAGACCGGAGCCAGCGCCGAGGCATGCTCGGCCCGCAGCACCGCGATCACCCGGCTGCGAGCGAGCCGGTCACTCAGCGGCACCCGCGCGATGCTCGCGGTCATCGCTGTACGACCCGGGCCAGGGTCTCGACGAAGAAGTACTCGCCCCACATCACGCTCTCGTCGACACCGAGCCCTCTGGACTCGTGATAGACGCCGTGCTTCAGCGCGCCCTCCCAGTCGTCCTCGTACGCGACGAACTCCGGCTCGCACAGCCGCGCCACGGTGGCCTCGGCCTGGGCGTGGTAACGCCGGGCCAGGTCGTCGTCGGCCACCAGCGAGGCCAGCATGATCAACCCTCCCGCAACGCAGGCGGCCGCTGAGGACTCCCAGCGGCGAACCGGATCGGGCTCGTCGAAGTCGTTCGGCGGCACCGGGTCCTTGCCGGCAGTTTGCTCCAGCCAGTAGTCGGCGTTGAGCTGGGCGGTCGCCAGCCAGTGCGGGTTGCCGGTCAGCGCGTACATCGAGGTGAACCCGTACAGCGACCAGGCCAGTCCCCGCGCCCAGGACGAGTCGTTACGCCAGCCCTGCTGAGTGCTCGACCGCAGGAACCCACCGGTGTCGAGATCGAAGATGCCCTCGTGGCTTACCGACCCGTCGCCGCGGACCAGGTACTTCCGGGTCGTTTCGCAGTGCTGCTCCGCAATGTCGAGGAGACGCTGGTCTTCGGTCTCCAGACCGGCCAGGGCGATGATCCCGACGTTCATCATGATGTCGATGAAGTTCGAGTCGGCGGCCAGGAACGACCGCAGGAACCTGCCTTTGCGGTTGAACCGGGTGGCCATGGTCCGGCCGCCGGTGATCACGACTCGGCGCTTGCTGTCGTCACCGGTGAGCTCCCACCACTTCTTCCAGGTCGGGCTGAGCACGAAGCCGAGGTCGTGGACCTGGTCGTCGTACTGGCGCTCCTCCACCAGCTTGGTGTAATGCTCGGCGCGGGCCTGCCAGTCGTCGCCGAGCCCGAGCTCGGCGAACAGCCACATCTGGCCGCCCAGGAAACCCTCGCAC
>JBKPNA010000313.1:0-17027 GCA_046765695.1 Actinomycetota bacterium
CCTCATGGCTGCACGTTAGCGAGCCCGGGACGCGGCCGGGCGAGCACCACTCCCAACCGTTGCCACCGGCCAATCGTCCGGAACCGGAGAAAGTGCCCCGGTGTGCTCGGCGGGTGAGCTCGACCTCCGAGTGGTCGAGAACTCCAGTGAGGCAGGTGGCCTCATTCGTTGTCGCCGCAGCCTCGGCTCTAGGGTGGGGGAGTGGCGATTGCAACGTTGACACCGGCCAGAAAGGCCGCACAGTCGACCGTCGCCCTCAAAGCCGTAATGGCTGTCAGTGGACTGATCATGATCGGCTACCTGCTGGCCCACATGTACGGCAATCTCAAGGTCTTCGCCGGCGAGGCAGCGTTCAACTCCTACGCCCACCATCTGCGGACCTTGGGCGAGCCGATCCTGCCCCCTAGTGGCGCGCTGTGGATCATCCGGGTGGTGCTGGTGGTGAGTGTGCTGGCGCATATGTACGCGGCGTTCAGCCTGTGGGCCAGAGCGCAGCGGGCTCGGGGCGGGGTTTCGCGGTACAACAGCCGGCGAGGCCGAGGCGGGGTCCAGCGAACCTACGCCTCATTCACTCTGCGGTGGGGTGGCGTGGTGATCGCGCTGTTCGTGGTCTACCACCTGCTGCACCTGACCTGGAACGTCATCACTCCCGGCGGGCCGGCGCCGGAGCCGTACGACCGGGTGGTCAACGGCTTCCAGATCTGGACGGTGGTGCTGGCGTACACGGTGGCCATGGTGGCGGTCGGCTTCCACCTGCGGCACGGCGTCTGGAGCGCGTTGACGACTCTCGGCGCCAATGTGTCAAGCCTCGCCCGGAGACGCCTCAATCTCCTCGCGTACGCAGTGTCCGGCGTGGTCACGGTCGGGTTCCTGCTGCCGCCGTACGCGATCGTCTTCGGGCTGGTGAAGTGACATGGCCGCCGACCGAACTCGCCTGACGGACGCGCTGCGACGGTCACGGCGCACCGGGAACGAGCTGGAGGACTCCCTTGACGCCGACTCGTTCTACGAGATCGGCGACGACATCCGCGACACCAAGGCCCCGGACGTGCCCATCCACAATCGCTGGGAGGAGCGCCGGTTCGGCGCGCGGCTGGTCAACCCAGCCAACCGGCGGAAGCTGAGCGTGATCATCGTCGGTACCGGACTGGCCGGCGCCTCGGCTGCAGCAACGCTCGGTGAGGCCGGTTACCAGGTCACCAGCTTCTGCTACCAGGACTCGCCCCGTCGCGCACACTCGATCGCCGCCCAGGGCGGGATCAACGCGGCCAAGAACTACCGCAACGACGGAGACTCCATCTACCGGCTGTTCTACGACACCGTCAAGGGCGGGGATTTCCGGGCCCGGGAGTCCAACGTCTACCGGCTGGCCGAGATCAGCGTGGAGATCATCGACCAGTGCGTCGCTCAGGGCGTTCCGTTCGCCCGGGAGTACGGCGGGCTGCTGGACAACCGTTCGTTCGGCGGGGTGCAGGTGTCACGCACGTTCTACGCCCGCGGCCAGACCGGCCAGCAGCTGCTGCTCGGGGCCTACCAGGCGCTGGAGCGCCAGGTCGCGGCGGGCACCGTGGCCGTGCACACCCGGCACGAGATGCTGGACCTGATCGTGGTGGACGGCCGGGCCCGCGGCGTGGTGATCCGGGACCTAGTCTCCGGGAAGATCGAGACCCACTTCGCCGACGCGGTGGTGCTCGCCACCGGCGGGTACGGCAACGTGTTCTTCCTGTCCACCAACGCCATGGGGTGCAACGTCACCGCCATCTGGCGAGCCCACCGCAGAGGCGCCTACTTCGGCAACCCCTGCTACACCCAGATCCATCCCACGTGCATCCCGGTCAGCGGCGACTACCAGTCCAAGCTCACCTTGATGAGCGAGTCGCTGCGCAACGACGGGCGGATCTGGGTGCCCATGCGCGGGGAGGACAAGCGCGACCCGCGGGAGATTCCGGAGCGTGAGCGGGACTACTACCTGGAGCGGATGTACCCCTCGTTCGGCAACCTGGTCCCTCGCGACATCGCTTCCCGCGCCGCCAAGAACGTCTGCGACGAGGGCCGCGGGGTCGGCCCCGGCGGCCTCGGTGTCTATCTGGATTTCGCCGACGTGATCGCCCGGCTGGGACGTCCCTCGGTGGAGGCCAAGTACGGGAACCTGTTCGACATGTACGCCCAGATCACCGGCGAGAACCCGTACCAGACACCGATGCGGATCTACCCGGCGGTGCACTACACCATGGGCGGTCTCTGGGTCGACTACGACCTGCAGTCCACCATTCCGGGGCTGTACGTCACCGGCGAGGCCAACTTCTCCGACCACGGAGCCAACCGGCTTGGCGCGTCGGCGCTGATGCAGGGCCTCGCAGACGGCTACTTCGTCCTGCCCAACACGATCAACGACTATCTGGCCGACGGGCCGTTCCCGATGATTGATCCGGACGATTTCGCCGTGGTCGAAGCGGTCGAGGCGGTGCGCAACCGCCTCGAGGTGCTGCTGTCCATCAACGGCAGCCGGACCGTCGACTCCTTCCATCGAGAGCTCGGCCGGGTGATGTGGGACTACTGCGGGATGGAACGCAGTGAGGAGGGCCTGCGCAAGGCCATCGGCCGGATCCGGGAACTGAGGGCGGAGTTCTGGTCCGACGTCCGGGTGCTCGGCACCGGTGCTGAGCTGAACCAGGCGTTGGAACGGGCCGGGCGGGTTGCCGACTTCTTCGAGCTCGGCGAGCTGATGTGCATCGACGCGCTGGTGCGCCGCGAGTCCTGCGGTGGGCACTTCCGGGTCGAGTCCCAGACGGAGGACGGCGAGGCACTGCGCAACGACGAGGAGTTCGCGTACGTCTCGGCCTGGGAGTACGCCGGCGAGGGCAAGCCGATCCTGCACAAGGAACCGCTGGAGTACGAGTACGTCGAGATGAAGCAGCGAAGCTACAAGTGACACTCGTAACTGGCGAGCTCCCCGGTGGCAGAGCTCCCCGTAAGCCGGTGAGCGTCGGTAAGCGGCGCGCCGGTCCTGTCTGGACGGGTGAGCGAGCGAACACGCTTTTCGTTCGCGAGCGAGGGAGGAAGACAGGAGCCGACGGCGCGGCGCGGGCGCGAACCGGCAGAACGGAAGAACAGTGAATATCACGGTGCGGGTCTGGCGGCAGCCCGACCGTTACGCCGACGGCAAGATGGCCATCTACCAGGTCAACGACATCTCCGAGCACATGTCTTTCCTGGAGATGCTCGACGTGCTGAACGAGCGGCTGACCATGCGCGGCGCCGACCCGATCGCGTTCGACAGCGACTGCCGTGAGGGCATCTGCGGTCAGTGTGGGTTGGTGATCAACGGCGTTCCGCACGGCCCGCTGCAGACCACCACCTGCCAGCTGCACATGCGGTCGTTCAAGGACGGCGACGTGATCGATGTGGAGCCCTGGCGAGCCGACGCCTTTCCCGTGATCAAGGACCTGGTGGTCGACCGCAGCGCGTTCGATCGGATCATCCAGGCCGGCGGCTACATTTCCGCGCCGACCGGTACAGCTCCCGATGCCCACGCCACCCCGGTGCCGAAACGGGACGCCGACCGCGCGTTCGATGCAGCGACCTGTATCGCCTGCGGTGCCTGCGTGGCCGCGTGCCCCAACGGCTCGGCGATGCTGTTCACCGCCGCCAAGATCACCCACCTCGGCCTGCTGCCGCAGGGCCAGCCGGAGCGCTACTCGCGGGTGGTCGGCATGGTGTCCCAGCATGATGAGGAGGGTTTCGGCGGCTGCACCAATATCGGCGAGTGCACCGCCGTCTGCCCGAAGGGGATTCCGTTCGAGACCATCTCCCGGCTAAACCGCGACCTGTTCAAGGCGCTGATTCACGGCGGCTCGCATTGGCCGAAGGCCGCTCCGGTCAGAGAAGAGCTGGATTTAGAAGAACCCGAGGTGTGAGTCGCCGCGCCACGCGGCGCAGGACCGCGGTTCAGACGGTCAGCACGACCACCAGCACAGCGACCGAGCCGAGCAGCGCCGCGCCGTAGCAGAGCACGGAGAGCAGCCCATCCGCGCGCGCCAGCTGCAGTCCGTGCACCGCCGTGTACTTGAAGCGGTGCGCCCAGTGGAACAGCATCAGGACGAACAGCCCCAAGATGACCAATCGGGTGAGCCAGAAGCTGACGACGGCGTGCAGCTGGTCGTAGTCGGGCTGCACCAGGCCAAGCGGAACGGCCAGCCCGAACAGCACGACCAGGACCGGCAGGAAGACCGCCGCCATCACCCCGCCGCCGCTGAACAACAGCCACAGAATCGGTTCGATCCGCCGCTTGGTCACCGGAGCACCAACCAGGCGATGAACGCCGACACCACAACCAGTCCCGCGTACTGGGCGGCGATCACCATGGCTGCCGGCAGCCGACCGCCGACCCGAATCACCGTCGCCGCCGGCACGATTCGGCCGGCGACGGGCACCGTCCTGGTCACCACGGCGGGCTTGCTGTGGGGGCCGCGAACCACCATCGCCTGCGGTGTGAGCGCGAACCAGGTCACCGTGTGCAGCACCAGGAAGGCAAGTGCCACCACGTTCACCAGGACCACGACGGGTGAGGCGGCCCAGTCCAGGAACTTCTGGTACGACACCTCTCCACGCCCTACGGCGTACACGAGCATCGTCAGAAACACCACGGACCACGCCACGAACACGGAGCTGAGCTCACGCAGCAGGAAGAGCAGGTACGTCGGCTTCTTGGCCCACCAGACTCTGGAGACTGGCCGGCGGTAGGTCGTCGGCGCACTCATCCCGCCCCCCGGGGCAGCAGGAAGGCCATCACCGACTCCTTCGCGGCCTCGAGCTTGTATCGCTGGATGGCGCCGGCGGGATCGACGTGCTTGGGGCAGACCCGGGTGCACTCGCCAACGAAGGTGCAACCCCAGACCCCCTCGCGCTCGATCAGGACGTCGAGGCGTTCTCGTCGTCCTCGGTCGCGGGTGTCCAGGTCGTACCGCTCGGCGAGGGCGATGGCAGCCGGGCCGATGAAGTCCTCATCCAGCCCGTAGACCGGACAGGCGGCGTAGCACAGCATGCAGTTGATGCAGTTGCTGAACTGCTTGTACTCCGCCAGCTCCTCCGGGGTCTGCAGATACTCGCCCTCGACCACGGACACGTTGTCGCGGATGATCCACGGCTTGACCCTGGGAAGCTTCTCGATGAAGTCGTTGATGTCGACAACCAGATCGCGGACGATCGGGAAGTTGGCCAGCGGCTCCACCCGAACCGGTCCAGGCGCGTAGTCGCTGAGGAAGGTTTCGCAGGTCAGTCTCGGCGTGCCGTCGACGTTCATCCCGCAGCTGCCGCAGATGCCCATCCGGCACGACCAGCGATACGAGAGGCTGGCGTCGACGTGGTCCTTGACGTAGTTCAACCCGTCGAGGACCGACCAGTCCTTCCGCAGTGGCACCTGGTAGTCGGCGGTGGTGGGCGCGGAGTCCCGGTCGGGGTTGTAGCGCGTCACCCGCATCGAGATGTTGTCGGGCATTGTCACCTTCCGTAGACCCGCTCGCCCGGCGGCCAGCGGGTTATCGTCACGGGCGACCGCTCGATCCGAACCGATCCGTCCGCCTCGCGGTAGGTCAGCGCGTGATTGAGGAAGTGCTCGTCGTCGCGGCTGGTGAAGTCCGTGCGCTGATGGGCGCCGCGCGACTCCTCACGTTGCAGCCCGGAGTGCAGCATGCACTCAGCGATGTCGAGCATGTTCGCCAGCTCCAACCGTGCGACCAGCGCGGTGTTGAATGCCCGAGTCTGATCCGCCAGCGCGACATTGCGAAGTCGCTGCTGGTACTCGGCCAGCTGGTCTATGCCCTTGGCCAGGGACTCGCCGGAGCGGAAGATCCCGGCACTGTCCTCCATGGTCGACTGCATCGCCTCGCGGAGGTCGGCGATCCGCTCAGTTCCGCCGTCGGCTGCCAGCATCGACGTGATCCGCTGTACTTCGTCATCGTGCTGGCGCAGCACGGCTGGGGGTGGCGACGTGGCCGTCGCGGCGTACTCGGCGGCCGCCTTGCCCGCTCGGGCGCCGAAGACCAGGCATTCCGGCAGCGAGTTCGAGCCAAGCCGGTTCGCACCGTTGATGCTCACGCATGCGGTCTCTCCAGCCGCGAACAGCCCCTGCAACGGAGTCGCGCCGTTGATGTCGGTGGCTACGCCGCCCATCATGTAGTGCACCACCGGACGGACCGGGATCAGCTCCCTGACCGGGTCGATGCGCTCGTACTTCAGGCAGAGCTCGCGCACCATCGGAAGCTTCGCCTCGATCAGCTTCTCGCCCAGATGCCGCAGGTCGAGGTGAACGATCGGCCCGTACGGCGACTCGATCGTCCGGCCCTTCTCGACTTCGTGCACGAACGCCTGCGAGATCCTGTCCCGCGGCCCGAGCTCCATGCTGCGCAGCACAGGCTTGGGCTCCGGCTTTCCCAGATCGTAGTCCTGGAGGTAGCGATAGCCGTCCTTGTTGAGCAACCAGCCACCCTCCGCGCGGGACGCCTCCGTGATCAGGATTCCGGTGAACGGCAGCCCAGTCGGGTGGTACTGGACGAACTCCATGTCCTTGAGCGGCGCGCCCGCCCGGTAGGCCAGTGCCATCCCGTCACCGGTACAGATGTTGGCGTTGGTCGTGTACGGGAAGACCTTGCCAGAACCGCCGTTGCACAGGACCACCGACTTGGCGGTGATGGTCTCGATCCGGCCGGATCTCAGCTCGATCGCCACCACCCCATGGACGCGCCCGTCGTCGACCAGCAACCGGGTGACGAACCACTCGTCGTACCGCTTGATCTCTGCATACTTCAGCGACGTCTGGAACAGGCTGTGCAGCATATGGAAGCCGGTCTTGTCCGCGGCGAACCAGGTGCGCATCTTCTTCATGCCACCAAAGGCGCGGACGGCTATCCGCCCGTTCGGTTCCCGGCTCCACGGACATCCCCAGTGCTCGAGCTGCAGCAGCTCCCGCGGCGCCTCTTGCACGAACGCCTCCACCGCGTCCTGGTCACAGAGCCAGTCACTGCCGGAGACGGTGTCGTAGGCGTGCTCGTCCAAGGTGTCGTCCTCGGCGATCGCGCCGGCTGCGCCGCCCTCAGCAGAGACCGTGTGGCTGCGCATGGGATAGACCTTCGAGATCACGGCCACGCGAAGTCGAGGATCGGTCTCCGCGATGGCGATCGCCGCCCGCAGCCCGGCGGCGCCGCCGCCCACCAGCAGTACGTCGTGGGCCGCCGCAGCGCCTTCGGTCACCTCGAGACTCCTCAACGTGAATCCTCCCCGGTGTGTCTCGCGACCGGCCGGGGCGCGCTGCCGCCACGGACTTTCCCTGAAGTGCGGCAGCCGCAAGCGCCAACCTACACGCCTGGGACCCTCGAGGACGGGGTCCCCACCTTGTCTTGGCGGATTGTCGCCATAGTCACATTTCCCACTGACAAGTCGGCCGTTCCGGCTCTCCGGCCCGTCGTTTCGGCGCACCCGGTGCCAGACGTAACCAGGCCGAACCTCGACACTAACCTGCTGTCATGACGACGATCGCGATCACGGGGGCTGCCGGCAAGACCGGCTGGGTGGTGTCCCGTCATTTCCTCGAGCACGGCTACGACATCCGCCCGATCGACAGCGCCGGAGTTCCGGGCGGCCGGGGCGAGATGGCGCGTGACCTCGGCGTCGGACTGCTCCGGGCCGACCTGACCGACTACGGCCAGACGCTCGACGCCCTAGCCGGCACCACGGCGGTCGTGCACCTGGCGGCCATCCCGGCGCCCGGCATGTTTCCGGACAGCACAACCTTCCTGGACAACACCGCGATCAACTACAACGTCTTCGCCGCCGCCCAGCGGCTCGGTATCGAGACGGTGGTCTGGGCGTCCAGCGAGACCACGTTCGGACTTCCGTTCGGACCCGACAGCCCGCCGCGTTATGCCCCGATCGACGAGGACCACTACCCGGTGCCGACCAGCACGTACGCGCTGTCCAAGGTGGTCGGCGAGACCATGGCGATGCATTTCGCGGCGTGGACCGGTGGCCGATTTCTGGCGATGCGGTTGTCGAACGTGCACGTCGAGTCCGACTACGGGGCGGTGCCGAGCTACCAGCAGGACTTCGCCCAGCGCCGCTGGAACCTGTGGGGTTATGTGGACGCCCGAGATGTGGCCCAGGCGTTCCGGCTGGGGGTGGAGAGCCAGCTGACGGGGGCGCACAGCTTCGTCATCGCGGCGGCCGACACGTTGATGTCCGCTTCGAACGCCGAACTCCTGGCCGACCAGTTTCCTGACCTGCCGCTGACCAAGGACGTCGGCGAGCATGACACGCTGCTGGCCATCGACAAGGCTCGCTCGATGCTGGGTTACGCGCCTCAGTTCAGCTGGCGGGACTGAGCGTCCGTACGTCCTCGCTCGGCGGGAAGTGGGGTTAGCCGCGGCGTTGTGGCAGACTAGTGGGCTGTTGTCCTGCCGACGCGACACCTGCCACAGGGGGAACGTTCGCTGCGCGGGACGGGGATCATTCCAGCACGAGTGTGGTGACCTGTGGCACTGGCAAGGACAACTCCATGAGCAAGCTGATCAACGAGATCGACCAGGCGTCGCTGCGCAGCGATGTCCCCGCCTTCCGCCCGGGCGATTCGGTCAAGGTTCACGTGAAGGTGGTCGAGGGCAACCGGTCGCGGATCCAGGTGTTCGCCGGCGTGGTCATCGCCCGCGCGGGCGACGGCGTACGCGAGACGTTCACGGTACGCAAGGTCAGCTTCGGAGTGGGGGTGGAGCGCACCTTCCCGGTGCACAGCCCGATCATCGACCGGATCGAGGTCGACCGGCGCGGCGACGTACGCCGGGCCAAGCTGTACTACCTGCGTGGTCTGCGGGGCAAGGCCGCCAAGATCAAGGAAAAGCGCGACGCCAGCTGAGCTGCTGCTAGCTTCGTGGCCCGGAACGACGAGTACGTGGCGGCTCCCCGGCGCGCGCTTCCCGAGGAAGACGGCCCAGAGCCGGAACCCGAACGGCTGACCTTCGGTCAGCACGTGCTGGCATTCTTCAAGGAACTGACCGCGGTCGTGGTCGGTGCGGTGGTCGTCGCATCGCTGCTGCGCGGGTTCGTCGGCCAGATGTTCCTGATTCCCTCGGTATCGATGGAAAACACGCTCCAGGTTTCCGACCGGGTGGTGGTGGAGAAGCTGAGCACCGTCAAGCGAGGCGAGATCGTCGTCTTCAAGGACCCTGGGGGCTGGCTGACCGGGCCGACCCCGCCCAAACGGGGAGTGGTCGGCCGGGCCTTCCAGTTCATCGGGATTCTGCCGGACCCGAGCACCGAGCACCTGATCAAGCGGGTGATCGGAATGCCGGGGGATCGGGTGGCCTGCTGTGACACAGCGGGTCGGGTCACCGTCAACGGCACCGCGCTCGAGGAGAGCAGCTACCTCTACATCGACCCCAGCGGCGTCCAGGTGTCGCCGTCGACGATCCAGTTCGAGGTGCTGGTACCAGCCGACCACGTCTTCGTGATGGGCGATCACCGTGACCGGAGCAGCGACTCGCGCTGTCATCTGGATGACCCGTCGCAGAGCGGGGTGAAGGGCGAGAATGCCTTCGTGGACGAGGACCTGGTGGTAGGCCGTGCCGTCGCGGTGGCGTGGCCGTTCTCGCGCCGCCACGCGTTGAGCATCCCGGATACCTTTAAGGTCGTACCTTCCGGCAAGCAGCCGGCTCCGGACCGCCCGGAGATCGTCGCCGGACCGGAGAGCCTCTGTTGAGCACCGATGAGAAGTCAGCCCCGCCTGCTGCGGCAGAGCGCTCGGGAGGAGGTTCATCCGGCGACCGGGCACTGTCGTTCCTGAAGGAGCTGCTGATCGTCGTCCTGGGGGCGGTGATCGTGTCGTCGCTGCTCCGGGCGTTCGTCGGACAGATGTTCATCATCCCGTCGGAGTCGATGGAGAACACCCTGCTGCGGGGCGACCGTGTGGTGGTGCAGAAGATCACCGGCTTCCAGCGCGGTGACGTCGTGGTCTTCCGTGATCCGGGCGGCTGGCTGTCGGAACCGGTGGAGGACCCCGGCCCGTTCGACCGGGTGCTGGAGTTCGTCGGCCTGCCGACCAAGAGCACCCCCGGCCACTTGATCAAGCGGGTGATCGGAATGCCGGGGGACACCGTGATCTGCTGCGACCAGAAGGGCCGGATCACGGTCAACGGGTATCCGCTCGACGAGTCCAGCTATCTCTATGTCGACTCCGATGACATGCAGATCAACCCGTCGGACGTACGATTCGAAGTTGTTGTGCCGGCAGGCAGGATCTTCGTGATGGGCGACCACCGGGACGTCAGTGCCGACTCGCGCTGCCACCTTTCGGACCTGTCCGCGACGGGCCGCAAAGGCGAGGTGGCGTTCGTGCCGCTGGACAGCGTGGTGGGCCCCGCCTTCGCCATCGTCGCGCCGTTCGACCGTGCTGGGCGACTGCACCGGCCGAGCACCTTCGCGGGGGTGCCGCCACCGAAGAAACCGGCGCCAGCCAAGCCGGTGATCAAGCCTGAGGGTGTGAGCTGCTAGATGGTGGCGCAACCCATGCGGGTCCGGCGGGACAGCGGCATCTACGGGTACGAGCGGGCGTTGCGGCGGGCCGGCCTGGACCCGGTCGCCGGGGCGGACGAAGCGGGCCGAGGGGCCTGTGCCGGTCCGCTGGTGGCCGCCGCCGTGATCCTGAGTGACGCCAAGTCGCGGCAGATCGGCGACCTGAACGACTCCAAGCTGCTGACCGCCCTGCAGCGGGAGCGGCTGTACGCCGAGATCACCCGCAAGGCGATCGCCTGGTCCGTGGTCAGCCTCCAGCCGGGCGAGTGCGACGCGCTGGGCATGCACGTGGCCAACGTGATGGCGTTGCGGATGGCCCTGCTGCGGCTGGAGGTGCCGCCGACGTACGTGCTGACCGACGGCTTTGCCGTCGACGGTCTGGGCACGCCGGGGCTGGCGATCTGGAAGGGCGATCGGGTGGCGGCCTGCGTTGCCGCAGCCTCCATCATCGCCAAGGTGACCCGGGACCGGGTGATGTGCGAGCTGGATCAGCTCTATCCGCAGTACGCGTTCGCCGAGCACAAGGGCTATTGCACACCGCTGCACCAGGAGCGGCTGGACGCGTACGGACCCTCACCCACCCACCGGATGCGCTTCGTCAACGTGTCTCGGACAACTAGAGTTCTGGCGTCATGAGTGCGGAAGACCTCGAGCAGTACGAAAGCGATCTGGAGCTCCAGCTCTACCGTGAGTACAAGGACGTCGTGGGCATCTTCACCTACGCGGTGGAGACGGAGCGCCGCTTCTACCTGTGCAACGCCGTCGACCTGAAGGTGCGTACCGAAGGTGGCGACGTCTACTACGAGGTCTCGATGAGCGACGCCTGGGTCTGGGACATGTACCGGCCCGCCAGGTTCGTGAAGAGTGCGAAGGTGCTGACCTTCCGGGACGTCTCGATCGAGGAGATCGCGCACAGCGACCTCGAGGTCCCCAAGCCGAGCTAACTTCTTCCGAAACCGGTCGGAAACGACACGGAAACCGGCCCGTTCGGTGTCGTCTGTGACCGGTTGCCGGGCAAGGGCGGTCCTGTGTCAGGGTGGACCGTGGCTGGGAACGAGACGACTGCGCCGGCGCGACGGGACGTGGTCGTCCTGGGGATGCTGTCCACCTTCGGACCCCTGTCGCTCGACCTCTACCTGCCGGCTCTGCCGGCGCTGGCGACCGATCTGGAGGCGTCCACCTCCGCTGCACAGCTCACCCTCACCTCGTGCCTGGTCGGGCTCGCGGTTGGCCAGCTGATCGCCGGTCCGCTGTCGGACCGCTATGGGCGCCACCGGCCGCTGATCGTCGGTCTCGTCGCGTACGCGCTTGCCTCGCTGCTGTGCGCCTTCGCCTGGACCGTCTCGGTGCTGATCATTCTCCGGCTCGTCCAGGGTCTGGCCGGCGGGGCCGGCCTGGTCATCGCCCGTGCGGTGGCGCGTGACCTCTACGAGGGGCACCGGCTCGCGATCTTCTTCTCCAGGCTGGTGCTGATCTCGGGCCTTGCGCCGGTGATCGCACCGGTGCTCGGTGGCCAGCTCAACCGGGTGATGAGCTGGCGCGGCATCTTCGGTGTACTCGGCGTCATCGGCATCATCCTGCTGGCTGCCGGCTTGTTCGGGGTTCGGGAGACCCTGCCGAGTCGTCGCCGGGTTCGCGGAGGTTTGGGGGCCACCCTCCGCGGGTTCGCTCTGTTGTTCCGCGATCGGTTCTTCGTCGGTGTCGCGCTGGCCTCCGGGCTGGCGGGTGCGTCGATGTTCGCCTACATCGCCGGCGCCACCTTCGTGCTGCAGCGCATCTATGGCCTCAGTCCTCAGGGGTTCTCGCTGGCCTTCGGCGTGAACTCACTGGGCATCATGAGCGCCGCCCAGGTGAGCGCCCGGCTGATCCGACGGTGGTCGCCACTGCGGATCCTCTCGATCGGGCTGCTCGTCAATCTGACCGGGGCGCTGAGCCTGCTCACCAGTGTGCTGCTGGACCTCGGGCTGGCGTTTCTCCTGCCCTCGCTCTTCGTGATGGTGAGCGCGATCGGGCTGATCCTGCCCAACGCCACCGCCCTCGCACTGTCGGGACACGCCGACCAGGCGGGCACGGCGTCGGCACTGCTCGGCCTGCTGCAGTACGTGATGGGCGGCCTGGTCGCACCGCTGGTCGGGGTGGCGGGCGAGGAGACGGCGGTTCCGCTGGGCGTGGTAGCCGCCACGGTGAGTGCTGCCGCCTGCACCGTGTTCGGTCTGCTGGTGGTGAGGTCGGTGCTCGCCAGTCGGCGAGCCGCCGAGGCAGGCGTAGAGGCGTCTCAGGAGCCGCCGCTGGCGACGGGCTGACCGGCAGCCGGCGCCCCCTTTCCTCACCCGAGTCGTCAGAAACACAGCGAGCTATGGCGAGCTGAGGTTCTGACAAGTCAGCGGGGTCGCGGCGTTGTGCACAGGTGGCCTGAGCAGGTTTCCACAGATTTCGGCGGCCCCGGACGATTGAGGGTCGGCGTACGCATCCTCCCGTTCGGAGGTGGCTATGCCGAGAACGGAGTCCAGGCAGCAGGTCGGCCGGCGCGGTGAGGACCTGGCGTGCGCCGAGCTGGTGCGCCAGGGCATGCAGGTGGTGGACCGCAACTGGCGGTGCTCGCTTGGCGAGATCGACATCGTGGCCGCCGAGCCGAGCGACCGTGGGATCACCCTGGTCTTCTGCGAGGTCAAGTGCCGCACGGGGACGGGCTTCGGGCATCCGCTGGAGGCCATCACATTCACGAAGATGCGCACGCTGCGGCAGTTGGCGGCGCACTGGCTGAGGCAGCATCGGATGAAGGCCCGTGACATCCGGCTGGACGCCATCGGCGTAGTGCTGGTGCCGGGGCAGCAGCCGTCGCTGACCCACGTCAAGGCGGTGGGCTGAGATGGCATCGGCATGCGCCTGGTCGGTCGCCCTCGTCGGTCTCGAGGGTCGGATGGTCGAGGTCGAGGCCGACATCGGTGCCGGTCTGCCGCGTACGGTGCTGATCGGGCTGCCGGACAGCGCGCTCTACCAGTCCAGGGACAGGTGCAAGGCGGCGGTCGGCAACTCCGGCCAGGAGTGGCCGATCTCGCTGCTGACCATCAACCTCAGCCCTGCGACGCTGCCGAAGGCGGGCAGCCACTACGACCTGAGCATCGTCGCAGCAGTGCTGGCGGCGCAGAACGTGTTCCGGCGGGACGAGCTGCGGCGCACGGTGCTGCTGGGCGAGCTGGGGCTGGACGGCCGGGTGCGCCCGGTACGCGGCATCCTGCCCGCGACCCTGGCCGCAACTCAGGCCGGCTTCACCCGTGTCATCGTGCCGCTCCGCCAGGCCGGCGAGGCCCACCTTGTCGAGGGCATCGAGGTACTCGGCGTGGCATCGATCTCCCAGCTGGTTGCCCTGCTGCGCGGCGACCCGGTGCCCGAAGTGGAACCCATCGAGGTGACCGACGACCGCGCATCAAGCCGGGCGGGGCACCAGCTCGACCTCGCAGACGTGGTCGGCCAGGTCGAAGCTAGGTGGGCGTGCGAGGTCGCCGCGGCCGGGCGGCACCACATGCTCTTCTCCGGGCCGCCGGGAGTCGGCAAGACGATGCTCGCCGAGCGCGTCCCTGGCTTGCTGCCCGACCTCGACCTGCCCGACGCCCTCGAGGTGTCGGCGCTGCACTCACTGGCCGGCTTCCACCTCGGCGACCAGCTGATCACCCGGCCGCCCTACAGCGACCCACACCATTCCGCGACGGTGGCCAGCATGGTCGGCGGCGGTCCGCGGCTGGCCAAGCCCGGCGCAATCTCCGTCGCCCACAAGGGTGTGCTGTTCTTGGACGAGGCCCCGGAGTTCTCTCCGGCGGTAATCGACTCGTTGCGGACGCCGTTGGAGTCGGGCACCGTGCTGATCAATCGCAGCGACGGCTCGGCGCGCTATCCGGCCCGCTTCCAGTTGATCCTGGCGGCCAACCCCTGTCCGTGCGGGCTGGCCGGCACGCCCGGGGGCGGGTGCCGGTGCGTGCCGATGGCCGTGCGTCGATACGGCGAAAAGATCTCCCGACCCATCCGGGACCGGATCGACATCAACCAGGCCTTTCTCCCGCTGCGCAGGTCATTCTTGAAGGCGGCGCTGCAGCGAAGCGAGTCCTCCTCGGTGGTCGCTCAGCGGGTCGCCGAGGCGCGGGAGCGACAGCTGCGGAGGCTGGCCGGGACCGGCTGGCGAACCAACAGCGAGGTCTCCGGCGGCTACCTGCGGCGGCAGCTGCCGCAGCCGGCCGGCTTTGCCGACGTGGACGAGGCGTACGACCGCGGCCGGCTGAGCGCCCGCGGTGTGGACAAGGTGCTCCGGCTGAGCTGGACCATTGCGGACCTGGCCGGCCGCGACTCGCCTGGCCGGGACGAACTGGCGATCGCCCTCGCCATGCGTCGTGGTGATCAGCCGGGCACCGCCGTGCAAGGCCTGGGCTGAGCATGGTGGAGTCCTCGGAGCGCCGGGCTCGGCTCGCGCTCAGCTGCACCGTCGACGGCGGCGATCCCATGGTCGCCGACTTGGTCGCTCGGCGGGGCCCGGAATGTGCCTGGGCCAGCATCCGCAGCGGTGCCCTTGGCGAGCCGACCGCGGAGCGGGCTGCCCGCCTGTCGCTGTCAGCTGTCGACCGACTGGCCGACGCCGCCGCCGCACGGTTCATCGTGCCGGGCGACGAGGAGTGGCCAGCCGGTCTGGCCGACCTCGGCCATGCCGGTGAGATCCAGCGGCGGGGTGGAGAACCGTACGGGCTCTGGCTGCGCGGACCCGGTCAGCTCGCGGAGCTGATGAGGCGCTCGATCGCTATCGTCGGCTCGCGGGCTGCCACCGCATACGGCAACGGCATCTCCGCCGACCTGGCCGCAGACCTCGCCGAGCGAGGGGTGACGGTGGTCTCCGGAGGAGCGTTCGGCATCGACGCCGCTGCACATCGTGGGGCGCTCGCTGCCGGCGGGCGGAGTGTGGGGGTGCTGGCATGTGGGGTTGATGTGGCCTATCCGGCGGCCAACGCCTCGATCTTCGACCAGCTGGCCCGTGAGCATCTGCTGGTCTCCGAGCTGCCACCCGGCGCTCATCCGACGCGGGTGAGGTTCCTGGCCCGGAACCGGTTGATCGCGGCGATGACCCAGGGCACGGTCGTCGTCGAGGCGGCGCTGCGCTCCGGGGCCCGGAACACAGCCGGCTGGGCGGTGGAGTGCGGGCGGCCGTTGATGGCGGTGCCTGGGTCGGTGTACTCGCGCGGCTCGACGGGGCCGCACCTAATGATCCGCAACGGCCAGGCGGTGCTGGTGACCAACGCCGCCGAGGTGATGGAGCTGATCTCGGAGGCAGGGCAGGACACGTTGCCGATCTCCCGTGGCCTGCAGCGGGCCACCGACGCCTTGACCGAGACGCAGCTGGCCGTGTTCGAGGCGGTACCGGCACGCCGCCGAGCCTCCGTCGGGGAGATCGCGCTGGCTGCCGGTGTCAGCGTGCCGGCCTGCCTCGCGGCCCTCGGTGAGCTGGAGGTTGCCGGTCTGGTGGAGGGGGACGAGCGGGGATGGCTGGCTAGCTTTGGCTGGCCCCGCTGAGGAAGGCGCGGAGCAGCGGACCGGCGGTTCGGGAGCCGGACTCGCCGTCGTTGACGAAGACCGCGACCGCGAGATCCCCCCGGCCGGCGATCATCCAGGCGTGGGTCCGGTACGGCGCCTTCGTGCCGTACTCGGCCGTCCCGGTCTTGGCGATCACGTCATTCCCGAGCCCACTCAGCACCCGGCCGCTCCCCTCGGTCACCACCGCCCTCATCATCGTGCGCAGCTGGCGGGCCTCATCCGCGGTCAGGGGCTTCGCCTTGGATTTCGTCGACTGGCCTTCGATCAGATGGGGCAGCACCGTGTGCCCGGCGCTGACCGAGGCCACCACTCCAGCCATGGCAAGCGGTGAGGCCTCCACCTTGCCCTGGCCGATCAGGCTGGCAGCGCGCCCGGTGGCCGTGGGGTCGTTCGGCACGGAGCCGAAAAAGGAGGCGAAGCCGGTGTCGTAATCGACGCCGACGCCGAGCGACCCCGCCGCGTCGGCAAGCCCGGAGTCCTTGATCTTGCCGCGCTGGCCGATGAACGCCGTGTTGCAGGACTGGGCCAGCGCGGTCCGCAGCGAGATCTGCCCCAGCTCGCTGCTCGGGTAGTCGCTGTAGTTCTTGAAGCTCTTGCCTTCGACGTTCACCGTACGCGGGCAGGTCACGCGGGAGTCCGGGGACAGCCCCGCCCGCAGCAGGGCCAACGACGTCACCACTTTGAACGTCGACCCCGGCGGCGCGTGCCCGACGGTGGCGATCGACACGCCCCGGGTTCCGGCGTTGTTGGCGGCGGCGACCACCGCGCCCGTCGAGGGCCGGATGGCGACCAGCGCGCTGGCCGGCTTGGTGTTCGCCAGGGTCTTCTCCGCGAGGGCCTGCAGGCCGACGTGCAAGGTGGTGGTCAGCGGCTTCCCGCCGATCGGCTTGGCCTCGAAT